>JAQBHG010000073.1:0-5796 GCA_032127975.1 Steroidobacteraceae bacterium | reverse complement strand
ATCCAGCCCGATGTGCTGCTGTGCCGTTGCCGTGATCCGTTGCCCGACGAGCAGCGCCGCAAGATCGCGTTGTTCACGAATGTGGAGGAGCGCGCGGTCATTTCCGCGGTCGATGCCGACGACATTTACCGGATACCGATCCTGCTGCATGACCAGGCGCTCGACGACATCGTCTGCGAGAAGCTGCGCCTCGAGGCGCCACCGGCAGAACTGCGCGAGTGGCAGCAGGTGGTCGCCGCACGTCACGCCAGCGATGCGACGGTCAATGTGGCGATGGTCGGCAAGTACGTGCAGATCCGCGATTCCTACATCTCCTTGAATGAGGCATTGCAGCACGCCGGCCTGAAGACACGCACCAGCGTCAAGATTCATTACCTGGAATCGACCGACATCGAAAGCAATGGCCCGGGGTGCCTCTCCGGCATGGATGCGATCCTGGTGCCCGGCGGATTCGGCGAGCGCGGCATCGAAGGAAAGATCCAGGCCGTGAAGTTTGCGCGCGAGAATGGCATCCCGTACCTCGGCATCTGCCTCGGCATGCAGGTCGCGGTGATTGAATTCGCGCGGCACGTGCTGGGTCTCGTCGCCGCGAATTCAACCGAGTTCCTGCGTTCGGCGGCCGATCCGGTCATCGCATTGATCACTGAATGGCGCGATCGGAGCGGGGAGACCCTGAAGCGCGACGACCAATCGGAGCTCGGCGGCACGATGCGCCTCGGCGCGCAGGAATCGCGCATCCGGCCGGGCACGCTGGCCAGGGCGGTGTACGGCCGCGATTCGATCCATGAGCGCCACCGGCACCGCTACGAATTCAACAACAATTATCTCGAGCAGATGCAGAAGGCCGGGCTCTCATTTTCGGCATTCTCGGAGGACGGCCTCGTCGAGATCATCGAGCTGCCGTCGCATCCCTGGTTTCTTGCGGTCCAGTTCCATCCGGAGTTCACTTCAAACCCGCGCGACGGCCACCCGCTCTTCATCGGCTTTGTGCGCGCGGCGCGCGAGCACGCGACCGGACAGATGCCGCGGGCGGCCAGCGCGTGAAGCTCGCCGGTGCAACGATTGGAGCCGCGCAGCCGCTATTCCTGATCGCCGGGCCATGCGTCGTCGAAAGCGCCCAGCTGACACTCGACGTGGCCGGCCAGCTCAAGGAAATCACCGCGGCGCTCGGCGTCCCATTCGTCTTCAAGGCCTCATATGACAAGGCCAACCGGTCCTCGCGTGCTTCCTACCGGGGGCCCGGCATCGAAGAGGGCCTGCGGGTGCTGTCCGAGGTGCGGCGCCAGCATGGCGTGCCGGTGCTGACCGACGTACATGAGGACACGCCGCTCGCCGAAGTCGCCTCAGTCGTCGACGTCCTGCAGACGCCGGCATTCCTGTGCCGACAGACGAATTTCATCGTCAACGCGTGTTCCCAGGGCAAGCCGGTCAATATCAAGAAGGGCCAGTTCCTGAGTCCCTGGGAAATGGCGAATGTCATCGAGAAAGCCCGCTCGACCGGCAACAAGAAAATCATGGTCTGCGAGCGTGGCTTCAGCTTTGGCTATAACAATCTGGTCTCGGACATGCGGGCGCTTGCCGTGATGCGCAAATTCGGCGCTCCCGTGGTCTTTGATGCCACGCATTCCGTGCAGCTTCCCGGCGGGAAGGGAAATGCGTCCGGTGGCCAGCGCGAATTCATACCGGTCCTGGCGCGTGCGGCGGTTGCGGCGGGTGTCGCGGGCATCTTCATGGAAACCCATCCCGACCCGGAACAGGCGCTGTCGGACGGGCCGAATGCCTGGCCGTTGTCGCGCATGCGCGCCTTGCTGGAGGCGCTCGTGGAAATAGACCGGGCGGTCAAGTCGCGGCCCTTCGAGGAGGATTCCGCCTGATGCGCATCGTGGACATCCACGGTCGCGAGATCATCGATTCGCGCGGCAACCCGACGGTGGAGGCCGACGTCGAGCTTGCGGATGGCACGCTCGGCAGGGCTGCCGTGCCGTCCGGGGCATCCACGGGCACGCGCGAAGCGGTCGAGCTGCGTGACGGCGATCCGCTGCGATTCCTCGGCAAGGGCGTGCTGAACGCGGTTGCCCACGTCAATGGCGAGCTGCGGGACGCTTTGGTTGGCCGCGAAGCGCAGGACCAGCCCGGCATCGACCGGCGCATGCTGGAGCTCGACGGCACCGACAACAAGTCGCGCCTCGGCGCGAATGCACTGCTGGCCGTGTCGCTCGCAACGGCGCGGGCCGCGGCGCAGTCGCAGAAGCTGCCGCTCTATCGCTACCTGGGTGGTGACGACGCTGTCGTGATGCCGGTGCCGATGATGAACATCATCAATGGCGGCGTGCATGCGGACAACAGCCTGGACATCCAGGAATTCATGATCGTGCCGGCCGGTCTGCAATGCTATTCCGACGCGCTGCGTTGCGGTGCCGAAGTCTTCCAGCGGCTGCGGCAGCTGCTGCACGAGCGCGGCCTGTCGACGGCGGTCGGCGACGAGGGTGGCTTTGCGCCGGACCTGGCGTCGAATGAAGCGGCGCTCGGCTTGATACTCGAGGCGATCGATGCTGCGGGCTACCGGGCCGGCCAGGACGTCTGGCTGGGGCTCGATGTTGCGAGCAGCGAGTTCTACCGCAATGGCGTCTATCTGCTGGAATCCGAGGGGCGTCGCTTCACGGCGGCGCAGTTCACGGAGTATCTGGCTTCGCTGGCCGCGCGCTATCCGATCGTGACGATCGAGGACGGCATGGCCGAATCCGATTGGGAAGGCTGGAGCGGGCTGACGAAGCAGCTGGGCGACAAGATCCAGCTGGTCGGCGACGACCTGTTCGTGACGAACACCGAGATCCTGTCGCGCGGCATCGCAGAGCATGTTGCAAATTCCATCCTGATCAAGCCGAACCAGATCGGCACACTGACCGAGACGCTGTCGGCGATCGAAATGGCGGCACGAGCGGGCTATTCGGCGGTCGTGTCGCATCGTTCTGGCGAAACCGAGGACACGACGATCGCCGACATCGCGGTCGGCACGATGGCGACGCAGATCAAGACCGGTTCATTGTCGCGCTCCGATCGGGTGGCGAAGTACAACCAGCTTCTCCGGATCGAGCAGCAGCTCGGCGCGCGCGCCCGCTACGCCGGCCGCGAAGCCTTTCCCGTCAAACCGTCCTGATCCGTGCTAATCTTTTGAACCCATGAAGATGCTCCTTGCTGGCCTGGTTGCGGTGCTGGCGCTCTTGCAGTACCGGCTCTGGCTGTCAGACGAAGGCATGCGCGAGGTGTGGCATCTCGAGAGCGCGGTCGAATCCCAGCGCGCGGAAAATACGGTCCTTGCCGAAAGAAATGCCCAGTTGAAAGCCGAGGTCGCGGATCTCAAGCAGGGCCTGACGGCGCTCGAGGAACGGGCGCGGCATGACCTCGGGATGATTACCGTGACGGAGACTTTCTTCCAGGTCGTGGACACGCCTGATCGGGCACCCGACGAGCGCCCGGAAGAGCCACGCACGATCCGGGCTTCCACGACGCCTTGAACCCCCCGGTGTCCGAACGCATCTGGTTCGTGATACCTGCAGCCGGCGCCTCGACGCGATTCGGCGGCGCACTGCCGAAGGCCTATCTGCGAATTGCAGGACG
Organism: Steroidobacteraceae bacterium; assembly: GCA_032127975.1. Taxonomy (GTDB): domain Bacteria; phylum Pseudomonadota; class Gammaproteobacteria; order Steroidobacterales; family Steroidobacteraceae; genus SCUD01. The sequence continues at coordinate 2,178 of JAQBHG010000073.1, read as the reverse complement.
CAGCCTGCTCGAGCATGCCTTGCGGGCATTGCTGCATTTCCCCGGTCTCGCCGGCGGCGTGGTTGTCACAACGGAGCGCGACCGGCGCTGGTCGCGCCTGCCGGCCTCGATACGGCGTCGGGTCGCGACGGCCACCGGCGGCGCAACCCGTGCGCGTTCGGTGCTTCATGGGCTCGAATCGCTGCTCGCCGCAGCGCCGGATGATTGGGTGCTGGTCCATGATGCGGCGCGGCCCTGCCTGCCGCCTGCGGACCTTGCGGCGCTGGTGACGGCCTGTCGGCGCGACGAAGTGGGTGGCCTGCTCGCGCTGCCGATGGCCGAAACCGTCAAGCTGGCAGACGCCGATGGCCGCTGTGGTCGCAGCGTCCCGCGCGACGGGCTGTGGCGGGCCCAGACGCCGCAGATGTTCCGGCATGGCGCGTTGCTGCGGGCAATTACCCGGGCGCTTGAAGAGGGCATCGAGCCGACCGACGAGGCGGTGGCCATTGAAAGACTGGGGCTGCGCCCGCGGCTGGTCGAGGGCTCGCCACTCAATATCAAGGTCACGAGACCCGCGGATCTTGCACTTGCAAGTGCTGCGCTCCGGCAGCTCAAGGAGAAATCGTGAGAATCGGCAGTGGACATGACCTGCACCGCTACGGGCCCGGCGACCACGTCATGCTGGGTGGCGTCCGCATCGCACATGATCGTGGGCTGGTGGCGCACTCGGATGGAGACGTGCTGTTGCACGCGCTCATGGATGCTCTGCTGGGCGCTGCGGGCGCCGGCGACATCGGCCAGCACTTCCCGGATCATGACGCGCGGTGGAAAGGGGCCGACAGCCGCGCGCTGCTGCGCGAGGTCGGCAGGGTGGTCGCGTCGCGCGGCTTCGAAATCGCCAATTGCGATGTCACGCTCGTCGCAGAAGCCCCGCGGATTGCCGCGCATCGCGATGCGATGTGCGCAAATATCGCGGCGGACCTGGAGCTGGAACGCAATCGCGTCAATGTGAAGGCGACCACCGCCGAGGGGCTCGGGGCGCTTGGCCGCGGCGAGGGTATCGCGGCCCATGCGGTGGTCCTGCTGCTGGCGGGCGATCGTGCCTGACGACGCGAGGCTGCTGGCCTGGCATCAACTTGCACTCGATCCCCCGTATGCGCATGACGGCCCGCCGGCAGCGGGCCTGATCCGGACCGATCCAGAAGATTTTCTTGTCGAGGAACGGCTGGGCTTCCAGCCGGACGGCGGCACGGGTCACTACCTGCTGCTGGTCGAGAAGCGCGACGCCAATACGCTGTACGTCGCGCGGTGCCTTGCCAGGCTCACGGGCTTGCCGCCGGGCGACATCGGCTTTGCCGGACTGAAGGACCGGCGTGCGGTGGCGCGCCAGTGGTTCTCGATGCCTGCGCGGAAAGTCCCGCCTTCGGCCGCGGGTCTGGAAGGTGACGGCTTCCGGGTGCTTGAAATACACCCGCACTCGCGCAAGTTGCGGCGTGGCGCGCTTGCCGGCAATCGCTTCCAGTTGCGGGTGCGCGAGCTAACCGGCGATCTCTCCGCGCTGAACGCGCGGATGCAGGCAATCGCGGACCATGGCGTGCCGAACTATTTCGGACCACAGCGATTCGGTCGCGGTGGTGCAAATCTCCGGCAGGTCGATGACTGGATCGAGTCGGCGCGGCTGCCGCGCGATCGCACGGCCCGCGGCTTCCTGCTGTCGGCCGCCCGCTCGCTGGCATTCAACGCCGTGCTCGGCCACCGCGTCGCGGATGGGAGCTGGAACCGCCTGCTGGCCGGCGAGATCGCAAGTCTCGCGGGAAGTTCGTCGGTTTTCCATGTGCCGGAGCTGGACGAAGATCTCGCCCGCCGCTGCCGTGAGGGTGACATTCATCCCAGCGGACCGATGTGCGGAGCAAGCGACATGCAGCCCGCGGGCGCATGTGCAACCGTCGAACAGCAGGCGCTCGAGGAACTCTCGCCATTGCCCGAGCGGCTGGCGGCTGTGGTCGCCGGTGAACGGCGTGCCCTGGTGCTGCGGCCGGGCGACATGGCCTGGAATGTGGGCGGCCAGGAACTCGAGATCAGTTTTGAACTACGGCGCGGTGCATTCGCAACAAGCCTGTTGCGCGAGGCAGTGTCGGCGACAGTGCCGGTGGCGGATACCGATTGACGCGCTCAGGTATCGAGCAGTACGTATATGGC
>JAQBHG010000072.1:0-14333 GCA_032127975.1 Steroidobacteraceae bacterium | reverse complement strand
CGCCATCGGCGCCGAATCGCCCACGCGCGGCTCCATCTTCAGGATGCGCGTATAGCCGCCGGCGCGCGCGCGAAACCGCGGCCCGATGTCGCCGAACAGCTTGTCGACCAGTGTGGTGTCGCGCAGCTGGGACATCGCGCGGCGACGCCCGGCCAGCGAGTCGCTCTTGCCGAGCGTGATCAGCGGCTCGACGACGCGGCGCAATTCCTTGGCCTTTGGCAGCGTCGTGCGGATCTTTTCCTCGCGCAGCAGCGCTGCCGCCATGTTGCGCATCAGCGCCTTGCGGTGGGAGTTGTTGCGCGAAAGCTGGCGGCCGGAAAGTTGATGTCGCATCTATGATTTCCCGTGCGCGGCTCAGGCCGTGCGCAATTCGTCTTCGCGGCGCAAGGATGCAGGTGGCCAGCCATCGATGCGCATGCCGAGCGTCAGCCCGTGGCTCTCGAGGACTTCCTTGATTTCAGTCAGCGACTTCTTGCCGAGATTCGGCGTGCGAAGCAGCTCGACCTCGGTGCGCTGCACCAGGTCGCCGATGTAATGGATATTCTCGGCCTTCAGGCAGTTCGCGCTCCTGACCGTCAGCTCGAGCTCGTCGACCGGGCGCAGCAGGATCGGATCCGGCAGCGGGCCCGACTCGCGGCTCGGCGACTCGCCCTGGCCCTCGAGATCGACGAATACCGTCAGCTGGTCCTTCAGGATGCTGCCGGCGCGGCGAATCGCCTCGTCCGGATTGATCGTGCCATTGGTCTCGATGTCGATGATCAGCTTGTCGAGGTCGGTGCGCTGCTCGACGCGCGCGGACTCGATCGCATAGGTCACGCGCCGCACGGGCGAGAATGACGCGTCGAGCTGCAGGCGGCCGATCGGCCTGCTCTGCTCCTCGAATTCAAGACGCTGGACTGCCGGCCGGTAGCCGCGGCCACGCTCGATCTTCAACGTCATGCCGAGTTCCATCGGCTTCGTCAGGTTCGCGATCACCAGTTCGGGATTCACGATGACGACGTCGTGGTCGACCTGGATATCCCCCGCAGTGACCGGGCCGGGACCCTTCTTCTGCAGGCGCAGCTCGACCGACTCGCGGCTGTGCATCTCGATCGCGACCAGCTTGAGATTCAGCAGGACGTCCACGACGTCCTCCTGCACACCCTCGATGCTGGTGTACTCGTGCAGCACGCCGTCGATCTCAACCTCGGTCACGGCACAGCCGGGCATCGAGGAAAGCAGCACGCGCCTGAGCGCGTTGCCGAGCGTGTGCCCGAAGCCGCGCTCGAACGGTTCGATCACGATACGGGCCTGCCGCGCCGCGGTCTCGGTGACCTTGACGGAGCGGGGCTTTAGGAATTCCGTGGCGGAGCCTTGCATTGCCGTCACCTGTTACTTCGAGTAAAGCTCGACGACGAGATTTTCGTTGATGTCGGGCAGGATCTGATCGCGGTCCGGCAACGCTTTGAGCGTACCGGTGAACTTCTTGTCATCAACCTCGACCCATTCGGGCAGCCCGACCTGGGTCGCGATCGCGAGTGCCGCAGCGATGCGCGCCTGGGTGCGCGACTTCTCGCGCACGGTGATCAGGTCGCCGGCATGGCACTGGTAGGACGGCACATTGACCGTCTCGCCATTGACCTCGATGGCCTTGTGGCCGACCAGCTGGCGGGCCTCAGCGCGGGTGGTGGCAAAACCCATGCGATAGACGACGTTGTCGAGCCGCGATTCGAGGTATCGCAGCAGATTCTCGCCGGTCGAGCCTGCCTTGCCCGCTGCCTTCTTGTAATAATTCCGGAACTGCCGTTCCAGCACGCCGTACATGCGGCGCAGCTTCTGCTTCTCGCGCAACTGCACACCATAGCCGGACAGGCGGGTGCGGCGATCGCCCTTGATGCCGCCCGGCGGCACTTCGAGCTTGCACTTGCTCTCGAGCGGCTTGATGCCGCTCTTGAGGAACAGGTCGGTGCCCTCGCGGCGCGAGAGCTTGCACTTGGGACCCAGGTATCTGGCCATGATTCGATGGACCTCAGACGCGCCGTTTCTTGGGCGGTCGGCAGCCGTTATGCGGGATCGGCGTCACGTCGGCGATGCTCGTCACCTTGAGACCACAGGCATTCAGCGCGCGGACCGCGGACTCGCGGCCCGGACCCGGGCCCTTCACCTTGACCTCCACGGTGCGAAGGCCATGTTCCTGCGCGGCAACGCCTGCCTTCTCGGCGGCAACCTGCGCGGCGAATGGCGTGCTCTTGCGCGAGCCGCGGAATCCCGAGCCGCCGGATGTCGCCCACGCGAGCGTGTTGCCCTGCCGGTCGGTGATCGTGACGATCGTGTTGTTGAATGACGCATGGATGTGCGCGACGCCCTCGGAAACCTGGCGCTTCGCCTTCTTGCGCGTCTTGACGGCGGCCGGTACCGCGTCCTTCTTGTCGGCGTCCAGCTTCTCGGCGTCCTGCTTTGAGCTGGCCTTCTTCTCGTCGGATTTCTTCTCGTCGGTCATCTATTTACCTGGTCAGTCTGTGTTTGCGCCGGCTCAGCTCTTCGAGGGCGCGACGTTGGTCTTGATCGCCGCACGGCGCGGTCCCTTGCGCGTGCGCGCATTGGTGCGCGTGCGCTGGCCGCGAACCGGCAGGCCCTTGCGATGGCGAATGCCGCGATAGCAGCCGAGATCCATCAGCCGCTTCAGGCTCATCGCGTTCTCGCGCCGCAGATCGCCTTCAACCAGGAAGCGCGCGATGTTCGTGCGCAGCATGTTGACCTCGGCCTCGGTCAGGTCGCGCACCTTGGTCGACGGGTCGACACCCGCAGCCGCACACAGCATCCTTGCACGCGATTGGCCGATCCCGTAGACGTGCGTCAGCCCGATGACGACGTGCTTGTTGACCGGAATATTGATGCCGGCGATGCGCGCCATGGCTAACGACCTCTGAGCCGCGGAAAACACGGTAGCATACGTGAAAAAGCGGGCTTTCTCAAGTTTACGGACCTCATGGCCTCAGCCCTGACGCTGCTTGTGGCGGGCATCGGACGAGCAGATCACCCGCACGACACCCTTGCGCCGGACGATCTTGCAGTTCTTGCAGATCTTCCTGACCGATGGACGAACTTTCATCTCAGACTCCCGGACGGCATGGCCATCCTCAACGCGGCCCGCCGCTCTTGCCAAAGCCGCGCAGGTTGGCCTTTTTCATCAGACCTTCGTACTGGTGCGACATCAGGTGGGCGTTCAGCTGGGCAACAAAATCCATGACGACCACGACGATGATCAAGAGCGACGTGCCGCCGAAGTAGAACGGCACGCGTCCGTATGACATCAGGATTTCCGGCAGCAGGCAGACCAGTGTCACGTACAGCGCGCCCCACACGGTCAGCCGCGTCAGCACCTTGTCGATGTACTCGGCGGTCTGCTGGCCAGGCCGGATGCCCGGGATGAAGGCGCCGCCTTTCTTCAGGTTCTCCGCCGTCTCGCGGGAATTGAACACCAGCGCGGTATAGAAAAAGCAGAAGAAAATGATCAGTCCGCCGTAGATCAGCAGGTGCAGCGGCTGGCCCCAGCCGAGCGCCGCGGCGACATTCTGCAGCCAGCTTGCGCTGTCGCCGGTTCCGAAAAAGCTCGCGAGCGTCGCCGGAAACAGCAGCAGTGACGACGCGAAGATCGGCGGAATCACGCCGGACATGTTCAGCTTGAATGGCAGGTGGCTGGTCTGGCCGGCGTACATGCGCCGCCCGACCTGACGCTTCGCGTAATTGACCGGGATGCGGCGCTGGCCGCTTTCGACGAATACGCAGAATGCGGTGACGGCGCCGATCAGCAGCACCAGCAGGATCGCGAATGCCGGGTTCATCTCGCCGGAGCGAACCTGCTCGAGCGTGCCGCCGATTGCGGCCGGCAGGCCGGAGATGATGCCCGACAGGATGATCATCGAGATGCCGTTGCCGATGCCGCGCTCGGTTATCTGCTCGCCGAGCCACATCAGGAACATCGTGCCCGCGGTCAGTGTCGCGACGGCCGGTATCAGGAATGACCAGAATCCCGGGTTGATCACGACACCCTGGTTCGTGAATGCGACCGCAGCCGCAAATCCCTGGAACGCCGCCAGCACGACCGTGAAGTAGCGTGTCCACTGCGTGATCTTGCGGCGCCCGGATTCGCCTTCCTTCTTGATTGCCGCCATCGACGGCACGACCACCGCCATCATCTGCAGGATGATCGATGCCGAGATGTACGGCATCACGCCCATCGCGAAGATCGAAAGGCGCTCTAGCGCGCCGCCCGAGAACATGTTGAACAGCCCGAGGATCGTGCCTTCCTGGCTGTCGAACAGCCGCGCGAGCGCCACCGGATCGATTCCCGGCACCGGCACGAAGGTGCCGATGCGATAAACGATCAATGCGCCGACCATGAACAGCAGGCGATGGCGCATTTCGGTGAAGCGCGTGACTTCACCGAGCGCAAGTGACGCGTTGCCTGCCGTCGTTGCCATCGTGTCCTGCTATGCGCCGCCCGGCCGGTCAGGCCGCGACGCCCTCCTCGATCTTGCCGCCGGCCTGTTCAATGGCCGCGCGCGCGCCCTTGGTCGCGCGCACCGCAGGGCCGCGCAGCGTGACGGCGCGGGCGATCGAGCCTGACAGGATGACCTTCGCTTTCTCGGTCTGCAGGGGAACGACGCTCGCCGCAATCAGCGCGGCCAGGTCGATCACCTCGGCCTTCACCTTGCTGAGGTCGGTCAGCGTGACCTCGGCGCGGGTCGCATGCATCGCGGAGCGGAATCCGACTTTTGGCAGGCGCCGCTGCAGCGGCACCTGGCCGCCCTCGAAGCCGACCTTGTGATAGCCGCCCTTGCGCGCCTTCTGGCCCTTGCCGCCCTTGCCGCAGGTCTTGCCCTGCCCGGCGGAGGCGCCGCGACCGACGCGCAGCCGCGGCTTCTTGCTGCCGGCAGCGGGTTTCAGTGTGTTCAATTGCATTACGTCGCTCCTCCGGTCCTCACGCACGCTCGACGCCCAGCAGGTGCTGCGCGACGCGGATCATGCCGCGCACCTCGCGGGTGTCGGGGACGACCCGCGAATCGCGGATCCGCCGCAACCCGAGGCCGTAGACCGAGGCGCGGATATTGCGCAGCTGCCCGTGCACACTGCCCTTCAACGTGACTTTCAGTTGTTCCTTGCTCATTGCGATCAACCCACGATCTCTTCGAGGGTCTTGCCGCGCTTCGCCGCGATGCGATCCGGCGCCGTGATGCGCGAGAACGCGTCAAAGGTCGCGCGCACCACATTGATCGGGTTGCGCGAGCCGTAGCACTTGGCCAGCACATTCCGCACGCCGGCACATTCGAACACGGCGCGCATGCCGCCGCCGGCGATGACGCCCGTGCCGTCTGATGCCGGCTGCATGTAGACGCGGGTCGTGCCATGGCGTCCCTGCAGGGCGTAATGCAGCGAGTCGCTTCGCAGCGGCACCGTCGTCATGTTCTTGCGCGCCTGCTGCATCGCCTTCGCGATCGCGGTCGGCACTTCGCGTGCCTTGCCGTAGCCGAACCCGACCTTGCCCGCACCGTCACCGACCACGGTCAGCGCAGTAAAGCCGAACTGCCTGCCGCCCTTGACGACCTTGGCCGTGCGGTTGACGGCGACCAGTTTTTCAATCAGGTCGTCGCCGGATGAGGATCTTTCCACTCGTGCCATTACGCTTCCCCTGGAATCAGAACTTGAGGCCGGCCTCGCGGGCCGCCTCGGCGAGCGCCTTCAGGCGCCCGTGAAACTTGAAGCCGGAGCGGTCGAACGCCACCGACGTAATGCCGGCTGCCTTCGCGCGCTCGGCGATGGCGCGGCCGACCGCAGCCGCCGCGGCCGCGTTGCCCGTGCCCTTCAGGCCCTTGGCGACGTCTTCCTGCACCGTCGACGCGATCGCGAGCACCCGCGCGCCATCCGCGGTCGTTACCTGCGCGTAGATGTGCCGCGGCGTGCGGTGCACCGTCAGGCGCGCCGTGCCGATTTCGCGAATCTTGGCTCGGCCGCGTGTCGCACGCCGCAGACGCCGGTCCTTCTTGGTCAGCTGTGCCATGGCCTTACTTCTTCTTGCCTTCCTTCATGACGATCTTCTCGCCGGCGTAGCGCACGCCCTTGCCCTTGTAGGGCTCGGGCGGCCGATAGCCGCGGATCTCGGCGGCGACCTGCCCTACTTTCTGGCGGTCGACGCCCTTGATGACGATTTCGGTCTGGCTCGGCGTCTCGATCGAGATGCCCTCCGGAACCGCGTAGCTGACCGGGTGCGAGAAACCCAGCGTCAGGTTCAGGTTCTTGCCCTGCAACGCCGCCCGGTAACCGACGCCGACCAGTTCGAGCTTGCGCTCGAAGCCCTTGGTGACACCCACGACCATGTTCGCGAGGTTTGCGCGCGTCGCGCCGGCCGCTGCAATGCGCGTCGACGCGTCCTTGGCGGCAGTGACGGCCACGACGAGCTGCTGTTCGTTTTGCGCCACGGTGACGCCGCGCGCGAGACGCAGCGTCAGCGCTCCCTTGGCGCCCTTGATGGTCACGGCATCAGCCGCGAGCGTCGCATTGACGCCCTTTGGCAGGTCTACCGGCATCTTTGCAATTCTGGACATGATCCGGGCTCCTCAGGCCACCAGGCACAGGACTTCGCCGCCCTGGCCGGCGCGGCGCGCCTCACGGTCGGTCATGACGCCGCCGGGCGTCGAAATGATTGCGATGCCGAGACCGCCCAGCACTTTCGGCAGCTCGTCCTTGGCGCGGTACAACCGCAATCCGGGGCGCGACACGCGTTCGATGCGCTCGATCACCGGCTTGCCTGCGTGATACTTGAGCGCGATCGTCAATGTCGACTTGCCCCCGTCCTTGGTGACCGCAAAGTCGCTGATGTATCCCTCGTTCTTGAGCACACCGACGATGGCGAGCTTCACGCGCGAGGACTGCAGCGACACCTCCGGCTTTCCGGCGCCCTGGCCATTGCGGATGCGTGTCAAGAGATCAGAAATGGGGTCAGTCATGCTCATCGATGTCGCTCCTCACCAGCTCGCCTTGCGAAGGCCGGGTACGTCGCCTCGCATCGTCGCCTCGCGCAGCTTGACGCGGCCAAGGCCGAACTTCCGGTAGTTACCGCGCGAGCGCCCGGTGATGGCGCAGCGATTGCGCTTGCGCACGGGGCTCGAATCGCGCGGCAGCTTCTGCAGCGCCTCGATCGCCGCCATGCGGTCTTCCCGGGCCGCTTTCGGGTCACGGATCTGCTCCTTGATCAGCGCGCGCTTGGCGGCGTATTTCTTCACCACTTTCGCGCGGCGCTTCTCACGCTCGATCATGCTGGTCTTGGCCATCGGTCACTTCCTGAACGGAAAATTGAATGCCTCGAGCAATGCCCGCCCCGACTTGTCATTGCGCGCATTGGTCGTGATCGTGATATCCATGCCGCGCAACTGGTCGATCTGGTCGTATGCGACCTCGGGGAAAATGATCTGTTCCTTGACGCCGAAGCTGTAATTGCCGCGGCCGTCGAATGAGCGCGGGTTTACGCCGCGGAAATCGCGGATGCGCGGCATCGCGACATTGATCAGCCGGTCCAGGAACTCGTACATGCGCGCGCCGCGCAATGTCACCATGCAGCCGACCGCGAGACCCTCACGAATCTTGAATGTCGCGACGGACTTCTTCGACTTGCGCACGGCGGCCTTCTGGCCGGTGATGCGCGCCAGGTCCGAGGTCGCCGCGTCCATGACCTTCTTGTCGGCAACAGCCTCGCCGACACCCATATTCACGGTGATCTTCGTCAGGCGCGGCACCTGCATGTCGTTCTTGAAGCCGAGCTCCTTGCGGAGCTTCGGCATCACGACCTCGCGGTAGTGCTTGTGCAGCCTTGCGGTTGAAGCCATCTCTCTCGTCTCCACTTTCAGGAATCCACTACTTCGCCGTTCGACTTGAAATAGCGGACCTTGCGTCCGTCTTCCAGCAGCTTGCGGCCGACACGATCGGCCTTCTTTGTCGCCGGGTTCCACAGCGCCACATTCGAAAGGTGCAATGGCGCCTCTTTCTGCACGATCGCGCCGGTCACGCCCTTCGATGGGTTCGGCCGCTGGTGCTTCTTGACCATGTTGACGTTCTCGACGAGCACGCGCCCGCTGGCCAGGATATTGACCACGGTGCCGGTGCGGCCCTTGTCACGGCCGGTTGTCACGACGACTGTGTCGCCCTTGCGAATCTTGTTCATAGAACTTCCGGTGCGAGCGAAATGATCTTCATGAACTGCACATTGCGCAGCTCGCGTGTCACGGGCCCGAAAATCCGGGTGCCGATCGGCTCGAGCTTGGGGGTCAGCAGCACCGCCGCATTGCCGTCGAAGCGGATCAGCGACCCGTCCCCGCGACGGACGCCGCGCCGCGTGCGCACCACGACCGCGTCGTAGACCTCGCCCTTCTTGACCTTGCCACGCGGGATCGCGTCCTTGACGCTGACCTTGATGACGTCGCCGACACCGGCATAACGGCGCCTGGTCCCGCCCATGACCTTGATGCACATGAGTTCGCGGGCGCCGGAATTGTCCGCCGCCACCAAGCGAGTCCTGAGCTGGATCATGGTCCTGGCCTCCCGTCGCTCATTCCGCCGGCGCGCGTTCGATCACGCGTACCAGCCGCCATGACTTGTGCCGCGACAAGGGGCGGCACTCGGTGATCGCCACCGTGTCGCCCGCGCGGCACTCGTTGTTCTCGTCGTGCGCGAGCAGCTTCGTCGTGCGCCGCACGTACTTGCCGTAGGTCGGGTGCTTCACGAGCCGCTCGACCGACACGGAGATCGTCTTGTTCATCTTGTTGCTGACGACGGTGCCGGTCAGCATGCGCGCCGACTTGTCCGCCACCTGGGTCTCTGTCACGGTTGCCATCACGCCTTGCTCCCGGCGCCAGTACCGCGCCCGAGTTCCTTAAGCACGGTCTTGACCCGTGCGATGCTCTTCCTGACCTTGCCGTGCTGGTCCGGCCGCGCCGGCTGCCCGGAAGCGGATGCCATACGCAGGTTGAACTGCTCACGGCGCAGCGCGATCAGTTCCTCGCGCAGTTCCGTCGCGGTCTTGCCGCGCAAATCCTTGATGCTCATCAACGCACCTGCCGCTTGACGAAGGAGGTTGCGACCGAAAGCTTGGCCGCCGCCAGCCTGAATGCCTCGCGCGCCTCCGATTCCGGCACGCCTTCGATTTCGAACAACACCTTGCCCGGCATCACCTTCGCGACCCAGTACTCGACATTGCCCTTGCCGCTGCCCATACGGACTTCGAGGGGCTTCTTGGTGACCGGCACATCCGGGAACACGCGGATCCAGATCTGGCCGCCGCGCTTCACGTAGCGTGTCATCGCGCGGCGTGCCGCCTCGATTTCACGGGCGGTCATGCGCGAGCGGTCCATCGCCTTCAGCCCGTAATCGCCGAACGCAACCGAACTGCCCCGCGTGGCCGTGCCGGACAGGTTTCCCTTGAACATCTTGCGGTACTTGGTCCGCTTGGGCTGCATCATGTCCCGTCGTCCTTTTCGTTCAGCCGGCCGCCGGCTCGGGGGCGGCCTGCTTTTCCTGGGTCTCGACCACTTCCGGCTCGGCCTCTTCGCGGTCGAACACCTCGCCCTTGAACACCCAGACCTTCACGCCGATGACGCCATAGGTCGTGCGTGCCTCGGCCAGCCCGTAGTCGATCTCGGCGCGGAATGTGTGCAGCGGGACGCGCCCCTCTCGTGTCCATTCGGACCGCGAGATCTCTGCGCCATTCAGCCGGCCCGCCACGCGGACTTTCACGCCCAATGCGCCGCTGCGCATCGTGTTGGTCACGGCGCGCTTCATCGCGCGCCGGAACATGACGCGTTTCTCGATCTGCTGCGCGATGCTCTCGGCCACCAGCTGCGCGTCGAGTTCGGGCTTCCTGATCTCGGCGATGTTGAGCCGCACGTCCTGCGCCGCCATCTTCATCAGATTGGCGACTTCGACCCTGAGCTTTTCGATGTCCTCGCCCTTGCGGCCGATCACGACGCCCGGCCGTGCCGTGTGGATCGTGATATTCGCCTTGCGCGCCGCACGTTCGATGTGGATGCGGCTTACCGACGCTTCGGCGAGCTTTTTTCTCAGGAACTCGCGCACCCTCCAGTCGGAGAGGATGAGCGACGGAAAGCTCTTGGTATCGGCGTACCAGCGCGACGTCCAGTCGCGCGTGATGCCGAGGCGGATTCCGATCGGGTTGACCTTCTGACCCATTTGCTGCTCCGTTCTCCCGCTTGTTACCGGGCCTTGTCGGCCACGGTCACCCTGATGTGGGAAAGCCGCTTCACGATGCGGTTGCCACGGCCCTTCGCCCGCGCGTGAAAGCGCTTCACCACCGGCGCTGCGTCCACCTCGATGCGGGAAATCTTCAATTCATCGATGTCCGCGCCCAGATTCTGCTCGGCGTTCGCGATCGCCGACTCCAGCACCTTGCGCACGATGCGCGCGCCCTTCTTCGGCGTGTACGCGAGCACTGCCAGCGCCTCCCCGACCTGCTGGCCGCGCACCATGTCGGCCACGAGCCGGCATTTCTGGGGCGAGATGCGCGCGTGGCGCAAGATTGCTGACACCTGCATCGCATTACTCCGGAGCCGTCTCGACTCTCTTCGAGGACGAGTGACTCTTGAAAATCCGGGTCGGCGCAAACTCACCGAGCTTGTGACCAACCATGTTCTCCGTCACCAGCAATGGCACGTGCTGGCGCCCGTTGTGCACGGCGATCGTCAGCCCGACCATGTCCGGCAGAATCATCGAGCGCCGCGACCAGGTCTTGATCGGCCGGCGGTCGTTCTTGTCACGGGCCACCTGCACCTTTTTCGCGAGGTGCAGATCGACGAATGGGCCCTTCTTAAGGGAACGTGACATTTCGCTTACGCTCCTTTCTTGCGCCGGCGCACGATGAATGCGTCGGTGCGCTTGTTGTTGCGCGTCTTCTTGCCCTTGGTATGCAGGCCCCACGGCGAAACCGGGTGGGGGTTGCCCTGCCCCGAGCGGCCCTCGCCGCCGCCGTGCGGGTGATCGACCGGGTTCATCACGACGCCGCGCACGGTCGGCCGGATGCCGCGCCAGCGCTTCGCGCCGGCCTTGCCGAAACTGCGCAGGTTGTGTTCGTCATTGCCGATCTCGCCGATCGTCGCGCGGCAATCCACGCTGACCTTGCGAGTCTCGCCGGATTTCAGCTTCAGGATCGCGTTGCCGGCTTCGCGGCCACTGTACTGCGCCGAACTGCCGGCGGCGCGCGCGATCTGGCCGCCCTTGCCCGGCTTCAATTCGACGTTGTGCACCAGCGAGCCGACAGGAATGTGCCGCAATGGCATCGCATTGCCGGACTTGATCGGCGAGTCGGCGCCGGATTGCAGTTCGTCGCCGGTGTCCACGCCCTTCGGCGCGAGGATGTAGCGGCGCTCGCCGTCCTTGTAGAGCAACAGCGCAATGTACGACGAGCGATTCGGGTCGTACTCGAGCCGCTCGACCTTCGCCGGCACGCCGTCCTTGTCCCGGCGGAAATCGATCAGCCGGTAATTGTGCTTGTGGCCCGAACCCTTGTGGCGCGTGGTCATGCGACCGGCATTGTTGCGCCCGCCCGTGGACTTGTGGCCGGCCACGAGCGCGCGCACCGGCCCGCCGCGGTGCAGCTTCGAACGGTCGGGACGCAGCTGGAAGCGCGTTCCCGGCGAAGTCGGCTTGAGTTTCTTCAGTGGCATATTGCTGTCCTGTCCCCCGGCTCAGGCGCGCTCGGCGCCGGCCATCTCGATGGTCTGGCCCTCGGCCAGACGCACATACGCTTTCTTCCAGTCCGAGCGGCGGCCCTCGGAACGCCCGAATTTCTTGGTCTTGCCCACCTGGTTGACGACCCGCACCTTGTCGACCTTGACCTCGAACATGAATTCGACCGCGGCGCGGATCTCCGGCTTGGTCGCGTCCGTCCGGACACGGAACACGTACTGGTTGCCGAGTTCGGCGATGCGCGCGCTCTTTTCCGACACATGCGGCGCGATCAGCACATTGATCAGCCGTTCCTTGGAGAATCCGCTCATGCCAGCTTCTCCTCGAGCATGCGCAGCGCGCCCACGGTGGCGAGCACCTTCGGGTAGCGTGCGAGGCTCATCGGATCGAGACTCGCGACCGTCAGCACGTCGACGCCGACCAGGTTGCGTGACGCGAGATGCAGCTTCTCGTCATAAGCCTCGATCACGATCAGCACTTTTTCCAGCCCGAGTTCGGCCAGCTTCCCGACCAGCATCTTGGTCTTCGGCGCGTCGAGTTCCAGCGCGCCCGTCACCACCAGGCGGTCCTGGCGCGCGAGTTCCGACAGCATCGAGCGGATCGCGCCGCGGTACATCTTGCGATTGACCTTCTGCGCGTAGCTCCTTGGCTTCGCCGCAAACGCGCGCCCGCCGCCGACCCAGATCGGGCTCCTGATCGAGCCTGCCCGGGCGCTGCCCGTGCCTTTCTGGTTCCACGGCTTCTTGCCGCCGCCGCGCACCTCGGCCTTCGTCTTCTGGGCCTTGGTGCCGGAACGGCCTGCGGCCGCGTAGGCAGTCAGAACCTGATGGATCAACGGCTCGTTGAATTCACGGCCGAAGGTCGCATCGCTGACATCGATTTCGGAGCCGGACGCCCCGCCATTCACCAGCTTCAGCTTCATCGCAAGTGCCCCTGCGTCACTTCTTCGTTGCGGCCACGAACTTGCGGCGCTTCCCGGCTTCGGCCTTGACCGATGGCCGTACCACGACGCGCCCGCCCGGGGCCCCAGGTACCGACCCGCTGACCAGCAGCAGGTTGCGCTCCAGGTCCACCTGGACGACCTTCAAATTCTCTTCCGTGCGGCGCACGCCACCCATGCGGCCCGCCATGCGCTTGCCCGGGAACACGCGGCCCGGGGTCTGGCGCTGACCGATCGAGCCGGGCGAACGGTGCACGACCGACGCGCCGTGACTCGCATAACCGCCGGCAAAGCCGTGCCGTTTCATGACGCCTGCAAAGCCCTTGCCGATCGTCGTGCCCATCACGTCGACGACCTGGCCGGCTGCGAACATGTCGACCTTGAGCTCGGCGCCGGACTTGAGGTCGGCGCCCTCGCTGGCGGCGAGGCGGAACTCGAAAAGGCCCTCGCCCGGCAGCACGCCCGGCTTGGCGTAGTGGCCTGCCGCGGGCTTGGTGAGGCGGGAAGCGCGACGGGTTCCAACGGTGACCTGGACGGCGCGATAGCCGTCAGGGCTCGCGTCCTTGACCTGCACGATGCGATTCGGCAGGACCTCGATGACCGTCACCGACACGGCGTCGCCCGCGTCAGTGAAAACCCGAGTCATGCCGGCCTTCCGGCCGACCAGACCTATGGTCATGATTTATATCCTTTTTTACACTGCGTCGGCTGCAATTGGCCGGCGCTGTCCCAACTCTCAGAAACGACCCCGGAAAAAGCCGCCTAGTATAGCGGCCCGGTGGCTCAGTTCAACTTGATCTGCACGTCCACGCCTGCCGGTAGCTCCAAGCGCATTAGTGCATCGACCGTCTTGTCGGTCGGGTTGACGATGTCCATCAGGCGCTTGTGGGTGCGGATCTCGTACTGGTCGCGCGCGTCCTTGTCGCCGTGCGGGGCGACCAGCACGGTGAAGCGCTCGATTTTGGTCGGCAATGGCACGGGGCCACGAACGGTGGCGCCCGTACGGCGCGCCGTTTCCACGATTTCACGCGCCGAGGTATCGATCAGCTTGTGATCGAATGCCTTCAGGCGGATGCGGATGTTCTGACTGGTTGCCATCGTCGTTCCTTATTTCAATACTTTGGAGACGACGCCGGCACCGACGGTGCGGCCGCCCTCGCGAATCGCGAAGCGCAGGCCTTCCTCCATCGCGATCGGCGCAATCAACTCCACCACCATCTTGATGTTGTCCCCGGGCATCACCATCTCCACACCCGCCGGCAACTCGACCGAGCCGGTCACGTCGGTGGTGCGGAAATAAAACTGCGGCCGGTAACCCTTGAAGAAGGGCGTGTGCCTGCCACCTTCCTCCTTGGTCAGCACGTACACCTCACACTCGAAATTGGTGTGCGGGTTGATGCTGCCAGGCTTCGCCAGTACCTGCCCGCGCTCCACCTCTTCACGCTTGGTGCCACGCAGCAACACGCCCACGTTGTCGCCCGCCTGGCCCTCGTCCAACAGCTTCCTGAACATCTCCACGCCGGTGCAGGTGGTCTTGGTGGTCGGCTTCAGGCCCACGATCTCGATCTCGTCGTTGACCTTCACAATCCCGCGCTCAATGCGCCCGGTCACCACCGTGCCGCGCCCCGAAATCGAGAACACGTCCTCGATCGGCATCAGGAAT
>JAQBHG010000071.1:0-12838 GCA_032127975.1 Steroidobacteraceae bacterium | reverse complement strand
GGTGACCTCGCGGAGTGTGCCGCCCACGGCAACATCGGGCAGGGAATCGCGGGTGACGCCGAATGGCGCCCAGCCACGATCGACGAGCACGGCATTGCCGTCCGACAGCAAGAGCGGCGTCAGCACATGGACCCCGGCGCTGCCGGATTCACTCATGTTGTCGAGCAGGAATTGATGGCTGGTGTCGTAATGGCCGGCGGCGATGACACGCTGGTAGCGCGGCACGGTAGTGGAAGCGGGCGGGAGCGGCAGCGCAGGCCCGGTGCGGGTGAAATCTTCATCGAGCACGCGCTTTCCCGCGGCACGCTCCAGCTGCCAGTTCCCGAGCGCCGCGAACAGGGCGACTGCGACCAGCATTGCTGCCGTCGCAACGGGGCGCAGCTCAAATCGAAAGCGGCCCAGGTTCAACACCGGGCTATACTTCCGCATCCGAACAAGCGCCGGGGCTGTCCATGTCGTGGGTCAAGTGGCTGGTACTGGTCATCTTCTTCGCGATCATCCTGAGCCTGGCTTCCGCCATGCTGCACCTCGTGCACGACTACAAAGGCGAGTCGAAGCGCATGGTGCGGGCATTGACGTGGCGCATCGGCTTGTCCATTACGCTCTTCATCGTGCTGTGGGCTACCTGGAAGCTCGGATGGATCGAACCGCGCGGCACGCATAACTAGAGCGCGCGGATCGACGGCGGGTTGCGCCAGCGGCCTGCGATATCCATTCTAAGGCCGATGCAGGGTCCGTTGCGACGAACGGCGCGCGGCTTGCGCCCAGCCGTTCCAACCCAACGATCACCCGGCGCATCCAATTCCTAGAATTGGCGTGCCACCTGCCCGTGGGCCTGCCGTGGAGCCCCGTCCTTGAATCTGACAGAGAAATCGCTCAAGAGCCCCATCGGCGTCGCGGTTGGCGTCGGGCTCATCGTCGTGCTCGGCATCGTGAGCCTCGTCAAGCTGCCGGTGCAACTGTTCCCGGACGTCGATGAACCGGTCATCACGATATTCACCGGCTGGCGCGCCGCGGCACCCGCCGAAGTCGAATCCGAACTGATCGAGCCGCAGGAGCAGGCGCTGCGCGGCATCGCGGGTCTGAAGCAGATCCAGTCGTTCGCGGGCGCAGGCGGCGCCTTCATCAATCTCGAGTTCGCGATTGGCACCGACATGGGCCGCACGCTGATCGACGTCATCGCGCGGATGAATCAGTTGCCGCCGCTGCCGCGCGACGCGGACGCGCCGCGAATTTCGCTCGGGCAGGACGGCGGCGGCGGGCCGAACGAAACGCTGTCCTGGTTCTTCGTGCAGTTGAAGCCCGGGACACCGGGGCCGGTCGAGAACTACCGCCGCGAGGTCGAGGATCTGTTCCGTTCGCGCATCGAGTCCATCCCCGGCGTCGGCACGGTCAACGTCAATGCGGGCGCACCGGATGAACTGCGCATCGAATTCGACCCCTACCGCGCCGCCCAGCTGGGCATCCCGATCCCGGCGATCGTCGGCGTCGCCGGCAGCGCCAACGACGTATCGGGCGGTTTTGCGGAACTTGGCCGGCGCCAGTACACATTGCGCTTTGCCGGGCGCTACCAGCCTGCCGACCTGGGCGAACTGGTGCTCGACTGGCGCGGCGGCCGGCCGGTGCGGCTTGCCGACGTCGCGACCATCTCGGTCGAACGTGGTGACCGTAATTCACTTGCAGTCCAGAATAATAATCCGGCGATCGCGATTCAGATCATCAAAGAATCCGGCGCCGACGTGCTGGCGACACTGAATGCAGTCAAGAAGGAAATCGCGGAACTGCGCGAAGGCCCGCTGGCCGCCATGGGTCTGGCTATCGAGCAGTCCTTCGACCCCTCGGTTTTCATCAACCGGGCGATCGGCATGGTCTCCGGAAACCTGCTGCTCGGGGTGTTGCTTGCTATCGCTGTGCTGTGGCTTTTCCTGAGGCAGCTGCGTGCCACGATGCTGGTCGGGCTGGCCATTCCGGTGTCCCTGCTGACGACAATCGTCGTGCTGTTCGTCAGCGGCCACACACTCAATGTGATTTCGATCGCGGGCATCGCATTTGCAGTCGGCATGACGCTGGACGCGGCGATCGTCGTGCTCGAGAGCATCGTTGCGCGTCGCGAACGCGGGCTGCCTGCGGCGCAAGCCGCGCTGGAAGGTGCGCGTCACGTGTGGCCGGCCCTGGTCGCGTCCGCGGCGACAACGGTGATCGTGTTCCTGCCGGTCATGTTCATGGAGAACACCGAAGGGCAATTGTTCGCCGACCTCGCGCTGACGATTGCTGTCTCTGTTGCCGTTTCGCTGATCATGGCCATGACTGTCCTGCCGGTGGCTGCTGCGCGGTGGCTCAAGCCGGTCGCGGTCAAGCAGCAGGGTAGCGGCTGGCAGACGCGGCTCGGCGATCGCGTAGTCACGCTGACCGACATGGCCAGGACCCGGCGCATTACGATCGCCGTGCTGCTGGGCGTTCCGGTCCTCCTCACCTGGTTGCTGCTGCCGCCGATCGACTACCTGCCGCCGGTCAAGCGCGACGCCATCGACGGTTTCTTCCAGTTTCCGCCCGGCATGAATGTCAACGCGATCGAGAGTGAAGTCGTGCAGCCGATGGTGCAGCGGCTCGCCCCCTACATGGCGGGCGAGAAAGAGCCGGCACTCAAGAATTACTACATCCTGATCTTCCCGGGCGGCGGCACGATCGGCGTTCGACCGCTCGACGCGTCGAAGATCGGCGAGCTCGACCGCCTGGTGCGGGACGAGATCACAACGGGATTCCCGGATCTCCAGGTGTTCTCGCAGCAAGGCAACCTGTTCGGCGGTTTTGGCGACGGGCGCAATATCGAGGTGCGGCTGCAGTCCGCCGATTTCGACGGGCTGCTGCGGGCAGCGCATGCGGCACAGGACATCATCACCGAGAAACTGCCCGGCGCACAGGTGCGGTCCTTCCAGGACCTGGAGCTCTCCGAACCGGAACTGCGATTGATACCGAATGACCGGCGCATCAGCGAGTCCGGATGGACGCGCGCCAATGTCGCGACAGTCGTACGTTCGCTCGGCGACGGCATATGGGTTGGCGAGCATTTCGACGGTGAGCGAAGGCTCGACATGATCCTGCGCGCCAGGGGCTGGGACAGCCCCGACGCACTGTCGGCCGTTCCGGTCGCGACGCCCAACGGCGGCGTCGTACCGCTTGGGGAACTCGTCACGATCGAGCCGACGGTTGGCACGACCGGGTTCAGGCGCGTGGACGGCCGCCGGACCATCGGCCTCAACGTGATTGCGCCGGCCGGCATGTCGCTGCAGCAGACGATGGATCGGATTGAGCAGGACATCGGACCCGTGATCCAGCCGCTGCTGCCGGCGGACGGCGGTATCCGCTACGCGGGGGATGCGGGCAGCCTGGAGACGGCGCTTGCCGACATGCGCGTCAATATCGGGCTGGCACTGCTGGTGTTGTTCCTGCTGATGGCCGCGCTGTTCCGCTCCATCAGGGACAGCGCCCTGGTGATGCTGACCGTGCCGCTTGCGAGCTTTGGCGGCGTGGTCGCGATCCGGTTGCTGAATCTCTTCACGCCGCAGACGCTCGATCTCCTGACCATGGTCGGCTTCATCATCCTGATGGGCATCGTCGTCAACAATGCGATTCTGCTGGTCGACCGCACACGCTCCGGTGAGCATGAAGGACTGAGTCGCCGGGATGCTGTGCGCGCTGCTCTCGGCGAGCGCACGCGCCCGATCCTCGCGACCTCGCTGACGACACTGTTCGGCCTGCTGCCACTGGTCATCGTCCCGGGGCCCGGTGCAGCGCTGTATCGTGGTCTCGCGACGGTCATTGCCGGCGGAATGGTCTTCAATACGGTGTTCATGCTGGTGCTGCTGCCGGCAATGCTCCGCCTCGGGGAACCCGCCCTGGACAGTGAAGCGGCGGCGTTGCCGCGGCACCCGATCGAGGAGGCTGTCTGATGAATCTGTCATGCATGACGAAACGGATTTCCGGTTCCTGGGCAGTGGCCGCGCTGGTTGTTCTCCTCCCGACGGCCGGCGCGGCCCAAAGCCCGGGCCAGGCGCCGCCGGCGCCCGTCACGGTCACGCGCGTCACCGAGGGAAATCTCGACGCGACGGTCACGACGACCGGTACCGTCGTCAGCAGGAACGATGCGCGTCTCGCCGCCGAGGTGACGGGGCGGCTGGACTGGGTTGCGGAACCGGGCACGCGTGTGGCGAAAGGCGCGCCGCTTGCGCGCGTGGACACTAGTATGCTCGAACTGCAACTGCGCGAGGACGAGGCGCAGTACGCGCGCTCGGGCGCGAATGTCGACCTGCTCAACACGCAGCTGGCACGGCTGAACGCCCTGCCGCCCGGTATCGCGTCTCAGAGCCAGATTGATGAAGCTGCTGCACGCCATGCGATGGCGAAGCAGGAACTCGAGCAGGCGCGCGCAGCACGCGATCGCACCAGGCACCTGATCAACCGCACGGTGATTCGTGCGCCGTTTCCGGGCCACGTGGTCGAGCGCCTGCGGCAACTGGGCGAGTTCGTTTCGGCCGGCACCGAGGTCCTGCGGCTGACGGACACCGGCAATGTAGAAGTCGTTGCGCGCGCGCCGGTCAGTGAGGCGGCGCACCTGGCGGTCGGCCAGGCCGTCACCATTCATGGCAGCACGAAACAGGTCGAGAGCAGGATCCGGGCCATTGTGCCGGTCGGCGATGAGCGATCACGGCTGCTGGAAGTGCGCGTGGCACTTTCCGATGGCGGCTGGACCATCGGCTCGGCCGTGCGCGTGGACTTGCCGGCAGCGCAGGCGAGCGCGGGGCTCATCGTGCCGCGCGATGCCGTCATCGTGCGCGCCGATGGCTCGCATGTGTTCCGTGTCGGCACTGGCGACGTCGCCGAACGGGTCGCCGTGCGTGTCGGCAACGGTGACGCAAAGCGCGTGGAGATCGCGGGCGGGCTGGTTGCCGGCGATCGAATCGTCGTGCGCGGCGGTGAGCGCCTGCGTGCGGGTCAGGCGTTGCTTATCACGACGAGCTCGGCGTCATCTTCGACGAAGGCCGCGGCGCCCGCAGGATAGCCCGCAGGATCCCGGTGATTGCAACAGCCCCCATTCCCGTGAGTGCTGCTGCGATGGCTGCCGCGATCGGGGGCGTCTCAATGCGGAATGCATCGGCGACCGACGGCACGCTGGTGGCGATGACCAGCGCCGCAAGTGCGAGCACGGAAATCACCCAGAACGCACGATTGGGGCGCAACAGCACCGAGGCAAGCGATCCGGACCGGGAGCGGCTTACCAGGATCAGCGCCAGGTTGTTGACGACCAGCACGATGAATGCGAGCGCGCGGGCCTGTCCGTCGGAATACTGCGACAGCGCGAATCCGTAGACCACGGCCACGGCAACCAGGCTGACCAGCCCGAGTGCCACGCTTTCGAGCAGCATCTTTCCGGAAAACAAGCGCTCACCGCGGGTGCGTGGCGGCCGCTGCATGATTTCTTCGCCACGGTGCTCGCCCTCGAAGACCAGCGAACAGGCCGGGTCGATCACGAACTCGAGAAAGACGACATGCAGCGGGAAGAGCAGAAGCGGCCACCCCAGCAGCAGCGGCAGCAAGCCCGCACCCGCCAGCGGAATGTGCACGGCGATCAGGTAACTCATGGCGCTCCTGATGTTCTCGTAGATCCGCCGGCCCATGCGGATGGCCGTCACGAGACTGCCGAAGTCGTCATTGACCAGCACGAGCGAGGCGGCCTCGCGTGCCACGTCTGTCCCGCGGCTGCCCATCGCGATGCCGATGTCCGCCGCCTTCAGCGCCGGCGCGTCATTGACGCCATCGCCGGTCATGGCAACGATTCCGTCGCGGGCTTGTAGTGCACGGACCAGGCGCAGTTTCTCCGCGGGTGGCACCCGCGCATACACGTTCACCACTGCCGCGTGCTCGCGCAATGCAGCCTCGTCCATCGAAGCTAGTTCCCGCCCGGTCAGCAGGCCATTCAAGTCGTCCAAGCCGACCGCTCTTGCAACCGCTCGCGCCGTGCCCGGATGATCGCCGGTGATCATCACGACGCGAATGCCGGCTTGGCGGCAATCCGCGAGCGCCGCGGGCACGGTCTCCCGCACCGGATCGCGCAGCCCGATCAGTCCCAGAAGGCTGAATGGCAGTTCCTGTGGCGTCGCGGGCGGAGCTCCACCCGGGAGCTCGGCACTTGCGATCGCCAGCACCCGCAAGCCGTCCTGCGTGATCTGCTCGACGCGCTCGAGCAGACGCCGGATTTCCGCGGCCTCCAGGCGGCAGAGACCGGCGATTGCTTCCGGCGCTCCCTTTGTGGCGACCATCAGGCGGCCCGTCGCTTCGTCCTTCCAGACGTGCGTAACAGCGAGCAATTCCGGCGTGAGTTCGTACTCGTGCACAAGCGCCATGCGGCGGAGGCCTTGCGTTTCCTGCGGAGCGTGCCGTTGCGCCGCCGCGGTGATCGCCCGCTCCATCGGGTCGAATGCCTGGATCTCGCAGGCCGCGAACGCCGACCCGAGCAAGCCGCGCATTCCTGGACCGAGCGGGCTCTGAAGATCGTCGAGTGTCAGCCGCGTTACGCCGTCGTCCAGCACGGACACGACCATGCGGTTTTCGGTCAGCGTGCCGGTCTTGTCGACTGCGAGCACGGTTGCCGCGCCGAGTGCCTCGATGGCGGGCATGCTTCGCGTCAGCACGCCTTGCCTGGAGAGTCGCCATGCTCCGAGCGCGAGAAAGACCGTCAGCACAACCGCGAACTCTTCCGGCAGGACGCTCATCGCCAGCGTGATGCCGGCAAGCGCCCCTTCGACCCAGCCGCCGCGCGTCGCGACGTAGAGAAACAGGACGGCAATGCAGAGAGCGATACCAAGGATCGCGAGCCAGATCACCATGCGCCGGGTCTCGGCATAGAGCGGTGTCTGCTCCGGCTTCAGGGTCGCAAGCGCATGCCCGATCCGTCCCAGTTCCGTACCTGCGCCGATTGCCGTGATTTCTGCGGTCGAATGCCCGCGGACGACGAGGGTTCCGGAATAAACGCGGGCTTCCGCCGGCGCCTGCGCCGCGTCCGCAGCTGCCCGCACGGCTTGCTTCAGCGCAGGAAGGGACTCGCCGGTCAGCAGGGATTCATCGATCTCGAGATCGATGGATTCCAGCAGGATCCCGTCTGCCGGCACCCGATCGCCCTCGGCCAGCAACACAATGTCTCCCCGCACGACCTCGCGCCCCGCGATGCGCCGCAGTTCGCCATCGCGCAACACGGCGGCGCGGGGGCTTGAAAGATCGCGAAGCGCCTCGAGTGCGCGCCCTGCGCGGCGTTCCTGCGAGGACGATATGACGACAATCACCACCAGCGACGTGGCGAGCACCAGCGCCTCGCGCAATTCGCCGAGCAGCAGGTAAAGGACGACGGCCACGCACAACAGCAGGAACATGGGTTCCGTGATGACGTGCAGCAGCACGTCGAGCAGGCGGCGTCCACGTGCAGCCGGAAGCTCATTCGGGCCGTCGGCCCGGAGCCGTTCGGCTGCGATGGTGCCCGTCAGGCCAATGCGGCTTTGCATCGCGTGTCAGTCCGGGTAGCGCTCGAACCAGTCCTCATGGAGCCAGTTCAGCTTACGCGGCTCAGGAGCTCTGGTGTCGCGCTGGTCAGGCCGCGCGTCTGCGCGAGGATGGACGCCGTGTCGGGATCACTTTCTTTTCGATCAATGAACCGGTTGGACCCACGATCAGCTCAACCGATCGGTGCGAAATCCGGTCGCCGCGCGTGGACATTGGCGGGATCCGGTGCAATTGCGAGGGTGTCACGCGGCGAACCTGGGTGCGGCGGGCGCCGAGCCAGACCAGCAGGTCGCGGACGGCACGCGCCCTCGCGTCCGCCAGCGCAAACGACGCCTTGTCCCACAGCCGCTTGTTCGCATGGCCGACGATGAAGATCTTCTGCGCCGGGTTGCGTTTCAGCCATTCAGCATATTTCCGCAGTACGTTCAGGCCGGTGCTGTTGGGCGTCGAGCTGCCGCGCGAGAAATAAATCCGTGCTGGAAGACCGTCAATGGAAGTTGGGGATCCACGACGAGGCATGGGCGCGGCCTTCATCGAGCCGTTGCCGCGGATGATCGTCAGTCTTGGCCGGCCGTCGCGCCGCTTCTTCCCAGCCATGTCGAATGCTCCTTGCCTGCAAACTAGCACAGACGGGATGGGGCGGCGCGTGCCGTCAGTCCAGGTAGCGCTCGATCTTCCGGAATAGATCGACGCGGTCCACCAGGTCGGTCAGCCAGTCAAGCTTGTCCGACTCGAGCACCAGCACCGGCGAGAGGTTGTAGCGCTTGAACCAGTCCTCGTAGAGCTGGTTCAGCTTGCGTAGATACGCGACCGGGATGTCGTGTTCCATCGCGCGGCCGCGCAACTTGATGCGCTTGCGAAGCGTCCGCACCGGGCAGCGCAGGTAGATCATCAGGTCGGGCGGTCGCAGCGTTGCGCTGATCGACTGGTAGAGCTGCCAGTAGAGCTTGAAGTCGCGCGCATCGATGTGGTGCTGCCGGTAGAGATTGCGCGCGAAGATCTCCGCGTCCTCGTAGATCGTGCGGTCCTGCACGACGGCGCCGGGTTCGTCCTGCAGTTCAAGGTGCAGGCGGAACTTGTGCGTCAGGAAAAAGACCTGGGACCGGTAGGCCCAGGTCTTCATGTCGGCGTAGAAATCCGCGAGATAAGGATTCTGGTCGTTGGGCTCGTAAAACGGCTTGATGTCGTAGCGTCGGCACAGGAACTGCGTCAGCTCGGTCTTGCCCGCGCCGATGTTGCCGGCGATCGCGATGAAACGCTTGCCGGCCACGCTGGGGCCTCAGAGCCAGTAGACGAAGATGAAGAGCCCGAGCCAGACCACGTCGACGAAGTGCCAGTACCAGGCGACGGCCTCGAACGCGAAATGCTGGCGCGACGTGAAATGACCCTTCATGCAGCGCAGCCAGATCACGACCAGCATGATCGCGCCGACCGTGACGTGCAGGCCGTGGAATCCGGTCAGCATGAAGAAGGTCGAGCCGTAGATGCCGGTGCCAAGCTGCAGTCCGTGCTCGCGGTAGGCTTCGCCGTACTCATGCGCCTGGACGCCGAGGAAGGTGAATCCCAGCAGGAAGGTCAGGGCCAGGAAGACCTTCAGCATCGTGCGATGACCTTCCTTCAGGGCGTGATGCGCAATCGTCAGAGTCAGGCCGGAAGTCAGGAGCAGCATCGTATTGACGGCCGGCAGGCCGAAGGCCGGGATGATCTCGTAGCTGCCGTCCTCGCGTGGGCTCAATGCGCCCGGCCCGTTGCTGGGCCAGCCCGCCTCGAAGCCCGGCCACAGCAGGCTCGTGACCGCCTTTTCGCCCTCACCGCCAAGCCAGGGCACCGACAGCTGCCGCGCGTAAAAGAGTGCGCCGAAGAACGCGGCGAAGAACATGACCTCGGAGAAGATGAACCACATCATCCCCATGCGGAATGAGCGGCCGACCTGTTCGTTATACATGCCGGCCTGGTTTTCGCGGATGACCTCGCCGAACCAGAAAAAGAACAGCGCGCAAAGCAGCAGGACACCGGCGCCTAGCACCCAGGCGCCGATGCTGGCGCCGTTCAGTGTCGCGGCAGCACCCGCCATCAGAACGAACAGCGACATCGACCCGAAGAACGGCAGGCGGCTGCCGTGCGGGAAGTAATACTGGTCAGGTTCCCTGGCGTTTTCTGCTTGTGCCATCCGCGCTCCCCTATCCGGCTCCGCCGGCCACGTGTGCTACGTCGTAGAACGCGTAGGACAGCGTCAGGCGATCGATGCCGGGCGGCAGGTCCCGGTCGACCGTGAATCTCACCAGCAATTCCCGTTGTTCATCGCGCGCAAATTTCTGCGGCGTGAAACAGAAGCACTCGGTCTTCCGGAAGTAGCGCGCCGCGCGCAGCGGCGTAATGCTCGGCACGGCCTGGCCGGTCGTCTCGCGGTCCGCGAGATTGTGCGCGGTGTAGTGCGCTTCGTAGAGCCGGCCCGGATGCACTTCCATCGATGCGACCACCGGCGCGAATTCCCAGGGCCCGCTGTCGGGCACGGAGGCCGTGAACTCGACGACGATGGTACGGTTCACGTCCGGTGCGGAGGCGTCAGCCGTAGCCGCACGGCTCAATTCCGCGCGTGTTCCGATGCCCGTGACTTCGCAGAACACGTCGTAGAGCGGCACGAGCGCGAATCCGAACGCAAAACTGCCAGCGGTCATCAGCACGAGCCGGGTGACCAGCCCGCGATTGGACATTTTGCGCGGCGCTTCCATCAACCGATCTCCAGCAAGCGGATCAGGACATACGCGCACCAGACCGCAAACGACGCGACGCCGAGCGCGATCGCGAGCCGCAGGTTGGATGCGCGCTGGCTCAATGGAGCTCCGGTGCCTTCTCAAAGGTGTGGTAGGGCGCGGGCGAGGGCACGGTCCACTCGAGCCCGTGCGGCCAGTCCCAGACACCGGCCGTGGCGCGCTGCCCGCCCTTCACGCACCTGATGATCAGCCATACAAACAGAAGCTGGGACAGGCCGAAACCGAAACCGCCGATCGACGAAACCATGTTCCAGTCGGTGAACTGCGTCGGGTAGTCCGGTATGCGGCGCTGCATGCCGGCGAGGCCGAGGAAATGCTGCGGGAAGAACAGCACATTGACAAAGATCGCGGTCAGCCAGAAATGCCACTTCGCGAGCGTCATGTCATACATGTGACCGGTCCACTTCGGCAGCCAGTAATAGACCGCGGCCATGATGGCGAACACCGAGCCTGGCACCAGCACGTAATGGAAGTGCGCGACCACGAAGTAGGTGTCGTGATACTGGAAGTCGGCCGGTACGATCGCAAGCATCAGGCCGGAGAACCCGCCGATCGTGAACAGGAACAGGAAAGCGAGCGCGAACAGCATCGGCGGCTCGAAGCTGATCGAGCCGCGCCACATAGTCGTGGTCCAGTTGAACACCTTCACGCCGGTCGGCACCGCGATCAGCATCGTCGACAGCGTGAAGAAGAGCTGCCCGGCCAGCGGCATGCCGACCGTAAACATGTGGTGCGCCCAGACGATGAATGACAGGAAGGCGATCGATGCGATTGCGTAGACCATCGCCTCATAGCCGAAGATCGGCTTTCGGGAGAAGGTGGGGATGATCTCCGAGATGATGCCGAATGCCGGCAGGATCATGATGTAGACCTCGGGATGCCCGAAGAACCAGAATACGTGCTGGAACAGCACGGGGTCACCGCCGCCAGCCGCATTGAAGAAGCTGGTCTGGAAGTAATAATCAGTCAGCAGCATCGTCACGCCGCCCGCGAATACCGGCATGACCGCGATCAGAAGATACGCCGTGATCAGCCACGACCAGGAGAACAGCGGCATCTTCAGGAGCGTCATGCCCGGCGCGCGCATGTTGACGATTGTCACGATGACATTGATGGCACCCATGATCGACGAGGCGCCCATCAGGTGGATCGCGAAAATCGCCATCGGGAAGGCATTGCCAGTCTGCAGCACGAGCGGCGGGTAGAGCGTCCATCCGGAGGCCGGTGCGCCGCCCGGCACGAACAGCGTCGAGATCAGCAGCATGAAAGCGAAGAACAGCAGCCAGAAGCTGAACAGGTTCATTCGCGGGAGTGCCATGTCGGTCGCACCGATTTGCAGCGGCACCATCCAGTTCGCGAGACCTACGGTTGCCGGCATCACGGCGCCGAATACCATGATCAGCGCGTGCATCGTCGTCAGCTGGTTGAAGAATCCAGGATCCCATAATTGCAGGCCGGGCTGGAACAGCTCGGCGCGGATCAGCAGCGCGAACACGCCGCCGATCAGGAACATCGCAAGCGAAAACACCAGGTACATCGTCCCGATGTCCTTGTGATTCGTCGTCGTCAGCCAGCGGACCAGTCCCTTCGGCGGCCCGTGGTGATCGCCGTGGCCCGCGGCCTCGTTACCGAGCGCCATCTGTTTCACTCCGTCACCTGTTGTTGTGCGAGCCAGGCTTCGAATTCCGGTTTCGACTTCGCGACGACGACAATCGGCATGAAGCCGTGGTCCGCGCCGCAAAGTTCGGCGCACTTACCGCGATAGGTTCCGGGCTTGTCCGCATCCACCGATATCCACATCTCGTTCATGAAACCGGGTATCGCGTCGCGCTTCATGCCGAAGTCGGGCACCCACCAGGCGTGGATCACGTCATTGGCTGTCAGCAATAGCCGTATCTTCGTGCCGGTCGGCACGACCAGCGGCTTGTCCACTTCGAGGAGATAATTCTCCACCGTGTTCGGGTCGATGCCGGAACCGCGCTGGCGCGCGAGATCGCTCGTGCGCGCGAGCCGGCTGTAGAAGGACACGCCCTTGCCCAGGTATTCGTACTGCCAGTACCACTGGTAACCGGTGATCTTCACCGTGAGCTCCGAGCCGCTCATGTCCTCGATCTTGATCAGTTTCTCGACCGATGGGATCGCCATCGCGATCAGGATGACGGTTGGCACGAGGGTCCAGGCAGCTTCGAGGCGCGCGTTGTGCAGCAGCTTGGTGTCGGCGACGGCGCCCCTGGACTTCCGGAAGCGGATCATCGCGAAGATCATCGCGCCGAAGGTCACGACCGCGATGGCGAAGCAGATCCACAACATGATCATGTGCATGTCATAGATCTCGCGGGACAGCACGCTGACGCCTTTCGGCATGTTCAGCAGGCTCCAATCCGCGCGGGCAGGCAGGGCGGCGAGCGTCGCGAGGGCGCCATAAACAATCGCCGACCTGGGGTTCCGCTTCACGATGGGCACCGATACTCCTGATGGTGGCCAGCGTATCGCGGGCTCACGGCCCGCGCATC
>JAQBHG010000070.1:0-2775 GCA_032127975.1 Steroidobacteraceae bacterium | reverse complement strand
CCGTATCCGAATGCAGAGCGCCTGTACACCATCGTCACACACGATGCCCTGAGCAAAGGCGACTACAACGATTCGATGACGCCGCAGGATTATGTGCTGGTTCGCGAAGCGCAGAAGCAGTTCGAGGCCATGGGAACCATTTACGTCGGGACCGCCTACCTGACCGGTGACGGCCAGGCGGAGCGCTACGACGGTGGTTTTGCCGACGGCGCCATTTTCGACGTGGCTGGCACAGCGCCCGAGCTCGGCCGCACCATCCTCCCGCGCGACACGATCGAAGGCGCCGGCCAGGTGGTCGTGCTGAGCCATACGCTCTGGCGCGAACGATTCGATGCTGATTCGTCGATCATCGGCCGCATCGTCCGCGTGAACGGCAACTCGGCCGAAGTCATCGGCGTGATGCCGGAAGGTTTCAGTTTTCCGTCCCGGGTCGCGCTCTGGGTGGCGAACCAGCAGGATGCCGCGCGCGTGAGCCGTCAGGACGCGGTTCCTGTAAACGTTTTTGGACGCCTGCGCGCGGATGGCGATCTTGACGTCGCGCAGCAGGAGCTTGCGCCGGTCGCCGCCCAGATCAAGTCAATCGTTCCGCAGAATCTGTGGAACGGGCACTTCGAGATTCTGCCATTCGCTGCCGGATTCATCGGCGACGATGGGGCGCAACTTATCTGGACGCTGTTGGTCGCAGTGGGCTTCGTGCTGCTGATCGCCTGTGCGAATGTCTCCAACCTGTTGCTCGCGCGATCGGCATATCGAGTGCGGGAGACAACGGTACGCTCCGCGCTTGGCGCCTCGCGCGGCCGGCTGGTCGCGCACATGCTGGCGGAAGGGTTCGTGATAAGTGCGCTCGCCACCCTGCTCGGCCTTTTGCTCGGATCGATTGCGCTCGACGGCATGCAGCTGGCAATGGCGAAGTTGATGGAAGACAGTCCGGGCTGGTGGATGTTCGAAATCGACTATCGGGTCGTGGTGGTCGCGGTCGGCGCGGCGCTCCTGTCCACCATGATCGCGGGATTGCCGGCGGCGCTCCGCGCTTCGCGCCCCTCGCTCGATGCACTGCTGCGCGACGGCGGCCGCACCGGCACAGGTCTTGCGATCGGCAGGATCGCCTGGGGCCTCGTCGTGTTCGAGGTCGCGCTTGCCTGCCTTCTGCTTGGCACGGCAGCGATGCTTACAAAGAGCGTGCTGCAGGCGACTTCCAGCGACATCGGCGTCGAGACCAGCGACATCATGACGGCGCGGGTCGGCCTGACCGTCGGCACCTACGTGGAGAAAGAGGAGCAAGTCCGGTTCTGGGAGGGTCTGGTCGATCGTATCCGCTCGCAGCCCGGTGTGCACGCAGCGGCCGTCGCGACCTCTCTGCCCGGGAATGGCACCGGCTCTGGACCGGTCTCGGTCGAAGGCCGCGACTACGGCGATTCGAGCACGAAGCCGATGGTCAAAAACGTCCAGGCCAGTCCGTCATTCTTCGATACTTTCCGTCTCGCGGCACGGGAAGGTCGCGTGCTGGACAGCCGCGACCGCGCGGATTCGATGCCCGCGGTCGTCATCAACGAGACCATGGCGAAACAGTTGTGGCCTGACGCCTCTCCGATCGGCGCGCGAATCCGCTCCGACGTCGATCAGGATGAAGGCTGGAAAACCATCGTCGGCGTCGTGCGGGACGTGGTTCACGACAACGACGGCAAGATCGATCCGACGATCTATGAAAGCCTGAGCCAGTCGCCCCAGCGGTTCATGAGCATCGCATTGCGTGGCGACGGCGATCCGCGCGCGCTGATCGGCGCGGTACGCACTGCGCTTGCGCAGACCAATCCGGATCTCGCGCTCTATTGGGTGCGCACGCTCGAAGAGGCGCGGGTGATCCAGACGGCCGGGCTCCGTATCGTTGGCACGATGTTCGCGATATTTGCAATCGTGGCGCTGGTGCTCGCTGCCGCCGGCCTATTCGGTGTACTGGCCTTCCACGTGGGCCAGCGCACGCGCGAGATCGGCGTGCGTCGCGCGCTCGGCGCAGACAATCGCCGGATACTGAAACTGATCGTGAAGGCGAGCGGCACGCAGGTGTTGATCGGCATCGCTGTGGGCATGGCCCTGCTGCCGGTGATGGGCCGGGGACTCGGTGACATACTGGAAGATGGCCCATTCGATGCGGTGATCTACTCCCTCGTGCTGCTGACCATGATCGTCGTGGCCGTGGCGGCAACGCTGACGCCAACCCGCCGGGCGCTCCAGGTCGATCCGGCGGCGGCATTGCGCTACGAGTGAGGGCCGTGCACGATCCCTCTTGATGCAACCGCGGATACTCATTGCGGATGACCAGGCGGACATCCTCTCGGCGCTGAAGCTGCTGCTGAAGCGCGAAGGATTCGAGATCGCGACCGCGACCTCGCCTGCGGGCGTGCTGGACGTTGCCGCCCGCGAGCACGTGGATGTCGCGCTGGTGGACCTCAACTACACGCGCGACACGACTTCCGGCGAGGAAGGTCTCGAGCTCGTGGACCAGCTCCGCAAGCTCCATCCCGAGTTGCCGGTCGTCGTGATGACCGCCTGGGCGACCGTCGAGGTCGCCGTTCAGGCGATGCGCCACGGCGCCAATGACTTCGTCGAGAAGCCCTGGAACAACCAGCGCCTGCTGAGCGTGATCGGCAATCAAGTGAAGCTCGCCGAGGCGCGTCAGCGCGGCCGCCGGCTCGCCGATGAAAATGCCATCCTCCGCGCCAGCGATGGCGCCAAGCTGATCGCAAGTTCGCGGCCGATGCAGGATGTCGTGCGACT
>JAQBHG010000069.1:0-8258 GCA_032127975.1 Steroidobacteraceae bacterium | reverse complement strand
TGGCCGGCGCCTTCGATCGTGTCGCGCGGGAGGATGGTGCGGCCGAGCTCGGGCGCTGTGCCAGCCACGTCGAAAATGGCGCCGTCGGCAAAACCACCGTCGTAGCGCTCCGCCTGGCCGTCACCGGTCAGGTAGGCGGTGCCGACGTAAATGGTTCCCATGGCTTCGAACTGCTTCTGCGCTTCGCGAACCAGCACATAATCCTGCGGCGTCATCGAATCGTTGTAGTCGCCTTTGCTCAGGGCATCGTGTGTGACGATGGTGTACAGGCGCTCTGCATTCGGATACGGCGCCGGCTTCAGCATCAGCGTGTCGGCCACGCCGTACATGAAGATCACAGCGGCAAGGCCGAGTCCCAGCACACCGACCGCTAGCATCGTGAATGCCGGCGCACGTGCCAGGCCGGAGATCGCCGCCTTGACTTCGTCGATGAATCCGCGCATGTGGTTCCCCTCAGGCCTTTGCCGCGCGACGCGACGACAGGTCGACCAGCGTGTTCTCATCCATGACGCGGCCGTCGAACAATTGCACCTTGCGGTCGGCGTAGTCCGCGTAGCGCGGATCATGGGTGACCATGCAGATCGTCGAACCTTCGCGATGCAGCTCGCGCAGCAGGTTCATCACGGCTTCGCCGTTACGCGAGTCCAGGTTTCCGGTCGGTTCGTCCGCGAGCAGGATTGAGGGCTTCCCCGCAAGCGCGCGGGCGACCGCAACTCGCTGCTGCTGGCCTCCCGAGAGCTGCGCCGGGTGGTGATTCACGCGGTGCGACATCCCGACGCGCTCCAGCGCGTGCAAAGCTGCCTTGCGCCGCTCATCGGCAGCCATGTTCTGGCGATAAGTCAACGGCAACTCGACATTCTGCAGGACGGTGAGATCACCGATCAGGTTGAAGGCCTGGAAGATGAAGCCGATGCGCTCGTTGCGCACCTTGGCGCGCGCCGCCGGAGTCAGCGACGTCACGTTTTCGCCCCCGAGCAGATAACTGCCGTCTGTCGGCGTGTCGAGCAGGCCCAGGATCGCGAGCAGCGTGGACTTGCCGCAGCCGGAAGGACCGGAGATGGACAGGAACTCGCCCCTGCCGACGTCGAGATGAATGCCGTCGAGCGCATGCGTCTCGAGATCGTCCGTGTAGAAGACCTTGGTAACGGTCGCGAGGCGGATCATGGCGTGTTCCTGCATGTAGTCTGTACTCCGTAGATTCAGTCGATGACCAGCCGGTCCTTGCCGGACCATTGAGTCGTATCCGCGAGCGCCACGATGTCGCCGGGCTCGAGACCTTCGAGCACGACGATCTGGTTCACGGATGCCTTTCCGAACTTCACCGGCACGCGCTCGGCGACGCTATCGCCGGGGCGCGCGCGGAATACGGTCGTGGAGGAATCGGACTGCGCGCCGACCGGCCGGCCGACATAGCGCACATTGTTCAGCGTCTCGATTGCAATCGTTCCGTCCACCGAAAGATCGGCGCGCGCCTGCGAGGGCAGCGCCTCATCGAAATCGATCTCGACGCGCACCGCCCCGGCGACTACCGCCGGGTCCACGCGCACGACGCGGCCACGCACCAGGCGGTCGCGCATATCGATGCTCGCGACCTGGCCGGCCGCCAGGTCACGGGCATCGAGTTCCGGAATGCGCAGTTCCGCATAGAGTGAACCGGGCTTGGCGACCCGCGCGACATTGGCGCCAGGCGCAAGCTGCTGACCTTCCTGCACCGGCACGCTCTGCACCACGCCCGCGATTCCAGCACGTACCTTCAGGGAATCGGCCGCGAGGCGGCGCTCTTCCAGCGCCCGCTCCTGCTGATGCAGGCGCGCCATGCGTGCCTCTAGCTGCGCGCCGACCGCGGCGTCGAGCGCAGCGAGGCGCTGTTCTTCGATCTGGGCGCGCTCTCCCAACTGCGTCGCCAGGATTTTCGAGCGCGCGGACTGCAATTCGGAGACCGCGCCTTGAATGAAAGCGCGCTCTTCAGCGACGGCCTGCAGCCGCGCGGACTCGGCGGTTGCACGCGCTTCGGCGAGCGAGGAACGCCGGTCCAGGCGCTGGCTTTCCAGTTCCAGCCGAGCGGCAGCGAATTCGGCGCGCGCGGCGGCGACTTCAAGTGCCGCGGCGTCGGCTTCACGCTCTACTTCCGGATTGGAGAGCTGGACGATGATGGCGTCCGCTTCTACGGCCTCACCCGCGCGAACCAGCACGCGATCGACGCGCGCATCCACACGGGTCGAGAGCCAGCGCGCCTCGCGCGGCTGCAGCACGCCGGGTCCGCGTACTTTTCTCTCGAGGGTGCCTTCCTTAACTTCGTCGAGGTAGAGCTGTTCGCGCGCAACGCTGGGCGCGCCTGGCTCGAGGCGCGCAATCGCGAATGCCACCCCGGAGACCGCGACGAACGCGCCGACAATCCAGGCGAGTTTCATGCGCTTCGACTGATCCTTCAGGCGTGGTCGATCCATCAGGGCACTCCAACAACGAAATTCATCAGTTGGCCGGAAATCGTGCTCAAGGGACACAACTGACCCGAGGCCAGCATGAAGGCGACCGCCACCGCAATGAGCGCACGCGCCCACTGAACCTCGGCCGGTGCGTCGTCACGGCCCATCGCCGCGTGCCGCAACTCAGCCACGCGTGTCGTCGGCTTCGGCTGCGTCGAAATCGGCGAGCAGCAAGTCACGGCTGCCGATCACCTGCACTTCCGGCAGCACGGCAACCGCCAGGTTGCCGACCTGAAGCGTCTCGAGTTCGCCGATCTCGACCACACCACGGGGCAGCGCACCGGCATGGCCCTGGTCCAGCGTCAGGCCAGAGAGCCCGACCACCACGATTGCTGTCATCGCGGCTGTGATTGAACGGTAATTGCGATAAAGCGTTGTCATGGTCTTCTCCTCGTCCTTGCTTGTGCGGCATTTGCTGCCAGTTCTGATTTGGATATTGCAAGGACCGTGCCAAGTCGGTCGGGGCGCGTATAACTCGTTGTTTATTATTACGTTATTGTTTTTCTCACATTGGTGAGGAGGAACACAGACGGCTGCCCCATCCCGCTTGCGGGACAAGGCAATCGGCGCCAATCCCGGTTCCGGGACTGGCGCGGTTCAGGCGTCGGCTTCGGGGGCGTCCGGCCCTTCGGAACGGCGGATCATCTCGCCGGCGAGAGCAAGGTAGGCGAGCGCGCCGCGCGAATCCTTGTCATGAAAGAGTGCCGGCACCCCGAAACTCGGTGCTTCGGCTAGCCGCACATTGCGCGGGATGATCGTGCGGAACACGCGATCGCCGAAATGCTCGATCAATTGTGCCGCGACATCGTTGGACAGGTTGTTGCGCGGGTCGAACATCGTTCGGAGGATGCCCTCGATGCGCAGGCGCGGATTGATCGAATCGTGAATCTGCTCGATCGTGCCGACCAGGCCCGACAGCCCTTCGAGCGCGTAGTACTCGCACTGCATCGGTATCAGAACGGAATCCGCCGCCGTCAACGCATTCACGGTCAGGATATTGAGCGCCGGCGGGCAGTCGATGATGATGAGGTCGTAGCGATCGCGGATCGACGCGAGCGCCTGCTCCAGCCGGTGTTCGCGCCCGGCCGGTGATGCCAGCAATCGCACTTCCGCGGCGGTCAGGTCCTGGTTCGCCGGCAGGAGATCAAACCCGCCGGGGTCGATCGCGACGATCGCGTCCTCGGCGCGGCAATCTCCCAGCAGCACATCGGTCGAAGAGCGCTCCAGCAGGCGCTTGTCCACGCCGCAACCCATTGTGGCGTTGCCCTGCGGATCGAGATCCACCAGCAGCACACGCCGCTTCGTCACCGCCAGCGATGCGACGAGATTGACGGCGGTCGTCGTCTTGCCGACACCGCCCTTCTGGTTCGCCACCGCGATGATGCGATTCATGAAATCAGGCTCTCCCGAGCTCCACGATACAACGCTCTGCCGCGAGACCGGGAATCCGGACCTCGTGCACCGCGACGGCGCGCCAGCCGGCCGGCAGGGCCTGGATTTCGGACTCCGGCCGGCGGCCTTTCATGGCAAGCATGCGGCCACCGGGCGCGCACAAATGCCCCGCAACGCGCACGAAATCCGCCAGTTTCCCTAGTGCGCGCGCCACCACGCAGTCGAAAGGGGCGGGCCCCCGCCAGGCCTCGGCCCGCGCCGGAATGACCTCGACATTCGCGAGCCCCATGACTGCCGCCGCATGCACGACAAAGCGCGCCTTCTTGCCGGTCGCCTCGATCAGCGCGAACTCGCGCCCCGGATTGAGCACTGCCAGCGGCAGGCCCGGGAAGCCCGCGCCCGTACCGATGTCGGCGACGCGCGTGCCGCGGAGATACGGCTGCGCGGACAGTGAATCCAGCAGGTGCTTGCGGACCATATCGACAGGATCGGTGATTGCAGTCAGGTTGAAGCACTGGTTCCATTCCCTAAGCTCGCTGATCAGGCTCAACAATGCCGCCGACTGCGCAGGCTCGAGCACGATGCCCTGTTCCTTGGCACCGACAAGCAGGGTTTTCTCGAGTGGATCGGCCGGCACTCAGGCGATCTTCACGACCGTGCGCCCCAGCACACGGCCTTTCATGTAATCGTCGAAGGCCGCCGGCAATTCATCGAAGCCTATGATCCTCGTGACCAGTTTGTCGAAATGCCGCGGCCGCAGGTCGGACGCAAGGCGCCGCCAGATGTCCAGGCGCAGGTCGCGGGGTGTCGCCGACGAATTGATCCCCAGCAGATTGACGCCACGCAGGATGAAGGGCAGCACCGTCGTCTCGAGTTTCTGGCTGCCGGCGAGGCCTACACTGGCGATGTTGCCCCAGAAATCCATCGTGCGCGTGAGCCAGGTCAGCAATTCTCCACCGACGTTGTCGATCGCGCCGGCCCAGCGCACGGCTTCCATCGGCTGGCGGCCGAGGTCGATTTCCTGGCGGCGCAGGATGCTTGTTGCGCCCAGCGCCTTCAGGTAATCATCGGCTTCCGGCTTGCCGCTGACCGCGACCACTTCGTATCCCCGGCCCGCCAGCAGGTCGACTGCGATCGATCCCACTCCGCCGCTCGCGCCGGTCACCACTACCGGCCCTCTTGCCGGCGTCTGGCCATTGTGTTCCATGCGATGAATCGCGAGCGCCGCCGTGAACCCTGCGGTGCCGAGCCCCATGGCCTGGAACAGGTCGATGCCGTCCGGCAGCCGAATCACCGAATTTCCGGCAACACGCGCGTATTCTGCAAAGCCCCCGTCCACGGTCTCGCTGAGCCCGCAGCCCGTGACCAGCACCGCCTGGCCGGTTGCATAGCGCGTATCGGCCGAGCTCGCAATTTCCCCAGACAGGTCGATGCCGCCATTCAGGGGATAGCGGCGCAGGATTCTCGCCGCGCCAGTCGCCGCCAGCGCGTCCTTGTAGTTGATACTCGAATAGCGCACGCGAATCAGCACGTCGCCAGGGGTTAGCTGCTCGCCGCCCATCATCTCGAAGCCAGCCACGATTTTCTTGTCGCGCTCGTGGATCCTGAATGCCTTGAACTTGCTCACGCGGCACCCCTGTCCAGCCACACTTCAATGCCCTGGCAGTTCAATTCGACGTCATCGTCGAGCAGCCAGTGCCGTTTCATTTCATCGCCGGGAAAGCCATGCTCGTCGAGCCAGCGCGACAACAGCGCATACATGCCATGCCTGAGTCGCTGTCCGCGGTCCGGCGCCTTTGCGTGCTGCCTGCCGAGATCGGCGAAGGCGCGCACGCGATGCTTCATCTCGCCCGCCAGGCGCGCGAGATCGCGGACCTCAGCGTAATGCGTCAGGTAAATGGCTCGCGGTTTGTAGTTCATCAGCCGGTCCACCGAGTTGCAGAGCGCCACCGGGTCAAAATGCACCGGCGTGGTGGTCGGCATGATGAACTCGCGGCCGTCCACGTCGAAGTCGCGATACGAGAGACCGAAGGTGTCGCCGGAGAAGATCCGGTGGTGATCGCGGTCCACGACACAATAATGATGTAGCGCATGGCCCGGCGTGTGGATCAATTCCAGGGTGAGCGAGCCGAGCATGATCCGCTCGCCGTCCTCCGGCACCAGCATGCGCGCTTCTTCGATCGGGACGATCTCGCCGTACAGCGACCGGTAGCGCTCCTCCCCATAGACGGCGATCGAGCCCGCGATCAGCTTGGACGGCTCCGCGAGGTGGCGCGCGCCGCGCGGATGCACGGCGCAGCGCGCATTGGGCAATGTCTGCATCAACGCGCCTGCCCCGCCCGCATGATCGAGATGCACGTGTGTCGTCAGCACCCAATCCACATCGGCCGGATCGATATTCTTGGCTGCGAGCGCGCCGAGCAGGTTCGGCAGCGACAGCGTCGTGCCTGTATCCACAAACGCAGCGCGACCTCCGTCCACGACCAGGTGAGATGCTGCGAGCCGCGGACGCACGTAGTCCGCGTCTATTGCCGTGATACCGGCGGGAAAATCGGTCAGCCTGGCAGAGATATCGGCAGTCATCATCGCCCATGATCGCATGGGCACTGCCCGGCTAGCGCCGCGGCGTCGCGAGCCCCGGTTGCAGGGAGAAATAATCGGCGAGCGCCTGGATGTCGTCGCGCGTCAACTGGCCCGCAAAGCTTCTCATGATTGGATTCTGGCGCTTGCCCAGGCGGTAGTCGTTGAGCGCCTGCGCCAGGTAATCGGCGTGCTGGCCGGCGAGCGTGGGATTTTCCGGCTCAGTGCCGACGCCGTCCTGTCCGTGGCAGGTCGTGCAGCTGCCCGCCGTTGCAGGCGCGCTACCGACCCGATTCGCACCCGGGCGGGTGCGTTGCGTGCCCTGGAACCAGGCCCCCAGGTCCGCGCGATCCTGCGCCGACAATGTCGACGCCATGCCCCTCATGGTCGGATGCCAGCGCGCCCCGGCTTCATAGTCGGCAAGCGCCGCAGCAATGTACGTCGCGTTCTGGCCGCCGAGTTTCGGCACGGAATATTTCGGATACGCGTTCTTGTAATTCTCGATGCCGTGGCAACCCATGCAGGTGTAGGCGAGCTCGCTGCCGCGCTCAGCGTTTCCTTCGTCCGCGAGCGCAGGCGCGGCGAGCAGTAGCGTGAGAGCTGCAAATACCAGTCGCATTGAAACCTTCTCCTGGCTGTCGCGCTGCCGGGCGCCGCAAGCGGTCCGGAATGTTACGGGCAGCGCGAGCCGGGTTGCAAGACAGGGTGAATTGTTGCCTGCTGTAGTGCATCATTGCTGCTTGAAAACAAGCTCACAACGGGAGTTCATATGGACATCACGAGTCTGTTGATTCAACTGGCAAGCGGCGCGGTCGGCGGCAATGTCGCCGGCGCAGCGATGAAGAAGTTCAGCCTCGGCACTGTCGGCAATTCCATTGTCGGCATCCTCGGGGGCGGGCTTGGCGGACAGGTCCTTGGCATGCTCGGCATGGGCGCGGCGGGAGCTGCGGGCGCGGGCGGGGACATGGGTTCCATCGTGTCCAGTGTGGCCGGCGGTGGGGTCGGCGGCGCGGTATTGATGGCCATCATCGGCGTCATCCGCCAGAAGATGGGTAAATCATCGTAAAGACGAGGGAAGCAGAGTGACCAAGAGAACCACACACCGGAGCGTTTCCGGAACCAAGCTTTATGCCGTGCGCGACAAGAACGGCCGGTTCAAGGATATTCAGACATACAAGCGCGCCCACGGCCAGGACATCAAGCGCAAGAGCAAGAAGGAAAAATAGCC
Source organism: Steroidobacteraceae bacterium (assembly GCA_032127975.1). Lineage (GTDB taxonomy): Bacteria > Pseudomonadota > Gammaproteobacteria > Steroidobacterales > Steroidobacteraceae > SCUD01. The sequence goes on along the minus strand of JAQBHG010000069.1, from coordinate 572 downwards.
TGGGTCGCGGGCGCCGCGACTACAGTGCGTCCGCGATGTCCTGCATCAGGCCTTTGTCGCGCGGCTTCGTTGTCGGCGCGTAGCGCTTCAGCAGGTGCCCGTCACGGTCGATCAGGAATTTCTCGAAATTCCACTGGATGTCGCCCGGGTATCCGTTCGTCGGATCGGTCAGCCAGGCGTACAGCGGGTGCCGGCCGTTGCCGTTGACCTCGAGCCTTGCGCTCATCGGAAAGGTCACCCCGTAGTTCGCTGAACAGAAGGTCTGGATCTCTTTCTCGCTGCCCGGTTCTTGCGCCCCGAATTGGTTGCATGGGAAGCCGACGACCGAGAATCCTTCCTTCGCAAGTTCTTCGTGCAGTTCCTCGAGCCCTGTGTATTGCGGTGTCAGCCCGCACTTGCTCGCGACATTGACCGCGAGCACGACTTTGCCTTTCAGGCCGCCGAGCAAGTCAGAATTTCCGTCAATTGATTTCACATCAAAGCCGAAAAAGTTGCCCATGATATTTCTCCGGACGGCGACGCAACGCGTCGACTAGTTAAGCGAAAGGTCTTTGCTGTACGTGACGTTCATG
>JAQBHG010000068.1:0-54290 GCA_032127975.1 Steroidobacteraceae bacterium | reverse complement strand
ACCACCTGTGACGGCCAGATCGGCTATTTCCGACTCGAGCAGTTCAAGTCCGGGCTGCGCTTCGAGCAACTCGCGGATCGCGCGCTTATAGAGTGTGCGATCCGCCTGCGCGCGTGTCGCGCGCACCGCCGGTCCCTTGCTTGCGTTCAGGGTGCGGAACCGGATACCCGCGCGGTCGGCGGCTCGCGCCATTGCGCCCCCGAGCGCGTCGATCTCGCGGACCAGGTGCCCTTTGCCAATGCCGCCGATCGCCGGATTGCAGCTCATCTGCCCGACCGTCGTTAGGCTCTGGGTCACCAGCAGGGTGCGCGCGCCCATCCGGGCCGCGGCCACCGCAGCCTCAGTGCCGGCGTGTCCGCCGCCGATAACGATGACGTCGAAGGAGCCCATTTCGTCAGTGCCAGAAATCCGGGGCGTCATGGTACCTTGCCCGGCCATGACTGGCATGCGCCTCGGATTGATGGCAGGGCTGGCGCTCGGCGCCGCACTTGCGCCGTGCTTTCTGACCGCACAGCCGCCCGGCGCTCCGGAACTTGAACTCGCACCCTGTCGCATCAGCGACATGCGCGGCCTCGTCTCGGTCGCGGCACGCTGCGGGAGATTAAAAGCGCCGGAAGACCCCGATGCGCCCGAAGGCAGGCACATCGAGCTGGCGGTCGCGGTCGTGCCGGCAATCGCCACGCGCCCGAAGCCGGATCCGCTTTTCCTGCTGGCCGGCGGCCCGGGCCAGGGCGCCATCGAAGGATACACCCCGCATCTCGGTGAGTTCGCGGACATCCATCGTGAGCACGACCTCGTCATGGTGGACCAGCGCGGCACGGGCGGCTCCAATCACCTCGATTGCGAAATGCCAGATGATGCCCTGGAGTCGGACGAGATTCCGCCCGCCGAAATCCGCAAGCTCGCGCAGGATTGTCTTGCGGAGCTGCCAGGTCGCCCGGAGTTCTACACGACCAGCATCGCGGTTGGGGATCTCGATGCGGTGCGGGCTGCGCTCGGTTACGAGCGCATCAATCTTTTCGGCGGCTCTTACGGCACGCGCGTGGCGCAGCATTACGCGCGCCGCTACCCGGAACGCACACGCACCATCACGATCGACTCCGTCGTGCCGCCGGCCCTGACATTGGTACCGCTGATCGCCATCGAGGCGCAGCGGGCGCTCGAGCGCATGTTCGCGCGCTGCGAGGCGGACCCGCTATGCGACGAGCGCTTCCCCAAACTGGCCGATCAGTTCGCGCGCGTCGATGCGCGCTTGCGGCACAGCCCCGTAACAGTGACGCTGCCGGATCCGGTGACCGGCGAGATCGGCATCGTCAAGGTGACTCGTAATCACCTCGTCACGATGACCCGCATGCTCTCCTACTCGGCACGGACTGCGTCGCTGCTGCCGCTGCTGATCCACGAGGCCGCGACGCGCCGAAATTACGGCCCGCTTGCTGCCCAGGCGATGATGGCAGGCAAGGACCTCGAGCGGATAATTGCGATGGGCATGCACAATTCCGTCGTTTGCAGTGAGGACGCGCCGCACTTCGCCGGCATTGTCGAGCGTGCGGCGCTTGAAAAGAGCTACATCGGTCCCGTGATGTACGACAGCATGACCGCACTCTGCGAAGTCTGGCCGCGCGGCACGGTCGATGCCGATTTTCACGAACCGCTCAAGTCTCCTGTTCCCACCCTGCTGCTTTCCGGTGAATTCGACCCGGCCACGCCTCCTGAGTACGGCGCCACCGCTGCGGCGGGTTTTGAGCAACACCTTCACCTGGTTATTCCCGGCCAGGGGCACGGACAGACGGGTTTGCCCTGCGTGCAGCGCCTGCTGCGCGATTTCATCGAGCGCGGCACGCTGGACGGCCTCGATGCCGCGTGCGTTGGCGATATCAAGCCGGCGCCCTTTTTCCTGTCATTCAACGGACCGGCGCCATGATCCGTGTCGAAAGCCTGAGCCGAAGCTTCGGCTCGATCCGCGCCATCGACGGCGTCGGATTCGAGGCGCGTGACGGGCGGATCACCGGCCTGCTGGGACCGAATGGTGCTGGCAAGTCGACGACTTTGCGCATCCTCTACACGGTGCTGCGCCCGGATACAGGCAAGGCCAGGGTGGATGGAATCGACGTCGTCCGCGATCCGCTCGCGGGGCGGCGTGCCATCGGCGTGCTGCCACATTCCGCAGGAATCTATCCGCAACTCACGGCGCGCGAGAACATCGCCTACTTCGGAGCCCTGCACGGCCTCTCCGGCGGGACACTCGCCGCTCGCGTCGATGAATTGATCGCAGAACTCGACATCGGCGATTGTGCAGATCGCCGCGCAAAGGGTTTCTCGCAAGGGCAGCGAATCAAGGTTGCGCTCGCCCGCGCGCTCGTGCACAAGCCGCAGAACCTGCTGCTGGACGAACCCAGCAACGGGCTCGATGTCATGGCGACCCGCGCACTGCGCGCATCGATACTCGCGCTCCGTGCCGCGGGTCATTGCGTGCTTTTTTCGAGCCATGTCATGCAGGAGGTTGCGGCACTCTGCGACGACATCGTCATCATCGACCATGGGCTGGTGGTCGCCGCCGGCACACCGGAACAATTGCTCACAAAATTCGGCGCACCGACGCTCGAGGACGCCTTCGTCGCCGCGATCGGTGACGCCCGGGGGCTCGAATGAGGGCGGTGGCGGTTATCGTGATGTTGAAGGAATTGCGGGAGAGCCTGCGTGACCGACGCACCCTTCTTACGAGTCTCGTGCTCGGTCCCGTGTTCGCCCCATTATTCTTTATCCTGATCCTGAAACTCACGCTCGCGCGATCGGTCGCGACGCAGGATGAGGCGACACCCGTCACCATCGCGAATTCCGCCGCCGCGCCCAATCTTGTCCAGCAATTGCGCGAGTACGGGCTCACAGTCACGCTGCGGGATGGTACCGAGCAGGAGATCCGCACTTGGATCGCCGATGGCGACGGCCTCGTCGTGTTGCGGATCTCCGGAACCTTTGCCGAGCACTTCGCCGCAGGCCAGCCGGCCGCCGTCGTGATTTACGCCGACGGCTCGGACACCCGCGCGGAACGCCGTTCGGCCCGCGTGCACCAGGCCGTGGCCGGCTATTCAGCGATGATTGCTTCCCTGCGCCTGCAGGCACGGGGGATTTCCACCACGATCATGCGGGCCGTCGCCGTCGACAATGTCGATGTCTCGACACCGAGCCAGCGCGCGACGCTCCTGCTCGGCATGCTGAGTTACGTGATTCTGCTGGTCACGCTGCTGGGCGGGCTATATCTCGCCATCGATGCGACCGCTGGCGAGCGCGAGCGTGGTTCGCTCGAAGCGCTCCTGACGGTGCCGGCGGCGCGCGAGCAGCTGATCTACGGCAAGGTCGCGGCGGCAGCTTGCATGATGATCCTGGCGCTCGCACTCGTCACCGCCTCGATCGCCGTGGCATTGCGCTTCGTGCCGCTCGAAACCTTTGGCATGACCGCCAACTTCGGCCCCGGGGTGGCGGTGGGCGTGTTCCTGGTGATGCTGCCGTTCGCGCTGATCGGCGCGGGGCTCCTGACTGTCGTCGCCTCGTTCACCCGCAGCTACAAGGAAGCGCAGTCCTGGCTCGGCGTCGTCATGCTGGTGCCGACCGTACCGATCGCCATCGCGAGCGTGCTTTCGGTGCAGCCTTCTGCGGCGCTCATGCTGGTTCCGAGCCTGTCCCAGCACCTCGTGATCCAGGGACTGATGCGTGGCGAACCATTGTCCATGACGTGGGTGCTGCTGTCTGTCGGCAGCAGCCTGTTGCTCGGCTGGCTGCTCGGCTGGCTGGCCGGGCGGCTCTATCGACGCGAGGCGATCCTCGGCTGATAATTTGGAACCCGGACCCGGTCCGTCGCGTCGAATACATGATGAGTCGTTTGCACCAAGCATCCATCCTCGCGCTCGCGCTGCTGGCGTTCTCGCCATTATCCAGTGCGCAGCTTGAGACCGTGCCGATGAAAGGGCTCGGCAATGAGTGGGTCAAAAAGCTGGAATTGCGCGGGCGCAGCGACTGGGAGTGGCTCGAAACCTACCCGGAGCAGGTTTATTTCGCGAGCAGGGTCGAATCGGAACGCAATGGCGACATCGTCACGCTGTGGCTGCGCATCGAGTACAAGAATCCGCAGAGCCCCGGCGCGCACAAGAGCGCCGTGAGCCGCGACGACTGGGACTGCGTCAAGCGCCAGCGCTCGACACGCGGTCTGATCTTCTACAAGTGGAACAACCTGCAGGCCGAGGAGCCGGTGCGTTCGACCAACCTGCTGCGCTACTGGGAGAAGATCGAGCCCGGCACGATCGGAGAGACGCTGCTTAACTTCGCCTGCAGCATCAAGGCCGTTGAGCCGCTGATCACGCCTGCCAATTCACCGGGCTCATAGGGAACCCGCGCCGGCAATGGCCGGTCTTATCCGTACCCCCCCCCAGGTCTGGAGGTTTCCATGTTGCGCTTCATTACCGTCCTTGGCTTATGTTGCGCCGCGTCACTCGCGCAGGCCGCCGACAACGGCATCTACGTTGGCGCGGGTGCGGTGCAAAGTGAGTACGGGCTCGCCAATCCCGGGGCCGCGCTGCCATTTGACGACAGTACCAGCGGCTACAAGCTCATCCTCGGGTGGCGGCCGCTCGATAGCTTCGGCGTCGAGGCAACGTATGTGGACCATGGTGACGCCACCGTGCCGTCGGGCATCGTCTGCATCCAGTTCATCACCGTGCCCTGCCCGGCGAGCACCAGCCTGACGGCGGAGACGCTTTCTGCCTTCGCGGTCGGTTATCTAGACCTGCCGCTGGTGGACCTGTTCGCCAAGGTGGGTGTCAACTCATGGAAATTCGACGGCCATTCGATCGGGGGCTTTGTACCGGTCTTCCGTGTCAATGAGAGCGGCACGGATCTCGCCTATGGCGCCGGCATCCAGGTGCGCTTCGGGAGCCTCGGTGCGCGGCTTGAGTACGAGCACTTCAATATCGTCCAGAACGAGGGCCTGGACACGATATCGCTGAGCCTGACCTACACGTTTCTGTAGTCCTCACGCCCACTCGGTCAGGCCTTCACGGGAATAGAGCGTCTTGAACGACGGCCGCGCCTTCATGCGCGCGACATAGTTCGAGAGAGTCGGCCATTCGGTCGCGGGCTTCGGCATGTTGCGCGACCAGCGCATCAGCATGGTCGCCAGGAAATCGACGGCGCCGACCTGGTCGCCGGCCAGATAAGGGCCGCCTGAGTTGATCTGTGCCTCGATCCGGTTCCAGCAGGATTCTATCTTCGCGCGAGTGCCTGCCTTGACCGCGTCGGCGCAGGCTGTGTCCGCCAGTTGATCCGGATAGAACCAGTCGCGGTAAGCGGCCTGCAGCGTATTCGACAGGTGAAACATCCAGGTCATGTAGAGGCCGCGCTGCGGGCTGCCGGCCAGCGGTGCCAGGCCAGCCTGCGGGTGGCGTTCGGCCAGCAGCATCAGGAGGGCTGCGCACTCGTAAAGCGGCTTTCCATCGACGATCAGGGTCGGGACGTATCCGTTCGGGTTCAGCTTCAGGTACGCGGGCTGGCGCTGCTCGCCGGCCTCCAGGTCCATTTTCTTCAGTTCGTGCGGAACATCGAGCTCGATCAGCATCCAGTGCACGGCAAGGCTCGCCGCCCCGGGTGCGTAATAAAGCGTGTACATGACTCGGGCTCTCCTTGGTGCAAACTATGCGGGACCACTGCCCCGAGGTACCACAATGTATACGGGAAGCTGTCTATGCGGGACTGTGCGATACGAGGTCGCCGGCCCATTCGCGATGATGGCCAATTGTCACTGTTCCATGTGTCGCAAGCACCATGGCGCGATGTTCTCGACCTTCGTCTCGGCGCCCGACACCGGGTTCCGCTGGGTTTCGGGCCAGGACAATATCGAGATCTATCCTTCGTCCGAGAATGGCCGCCGGCCATTTTGCCGGACCTGCGGGTCGGTGACGCCCATGCTGCTGCCGGCCATGAATCTCGTGCTGATACCGGCCGGCAACCTGCAGGACGATCCCGGCCTGAGGCCGCAGATGCACATGTTCGCCGGCTCCCGCGCGCCCTGGTATCCGATCACCGACGGGCTGCCGCAGCATGCCGGCTACCCGCCGCAGTTCGGTGGCGGCATAGGCGTCGACCGGCCGCATTTTCCGCAGATACCCGGCGTCACGCACGGCAGCTGCCTGTGCGGTGCCGTCGCATGGGAACTTGCGGGCAAGGCGGAGCGCATGCTGAACTGTCATTGCTCACGTTGCCGCAGGGCGCGCAGTGCCGCGCACGCGACAAATGCCTTTTACCTGCGCGAGCAACTCACGTGGTTGCAGGGCGAGGGTGAAGTGAAACGATACGCGCTTGCCGGCGCGAAGCACTTTGGCCAGGACTTCTGTGGCCGATGCGGCAGCCCCGTGCCGCGCGTCGTCGCCACCGGCCGCGCCGTCGTGCCCTGTGGCAGCCTCGACACCGACCCAGGCGCCAGGCCGGTGGGCAACATCTTTGCCACCAGCCGCGCGTCGTGGTTCGAGATCACCGACGGGCTGCCACAGTGGGAAGCCTATCCTGCGCGCACGTAATTACCTCGTTGCTGCAGCCTGGATTCTTGCGGCCTGCGGGTCTCGCACCACGCCCGAGGATGAGATCCGTGCGCTGATCGGGGCCGCGGAGGTTGCCGCCGAGGCGCGCGATGCTTCGTCCCTGCGTGAGTTGATCGCAGACGACTACCGCGACGGCGACGGCCGCGGTGCCGATGAACTGCGTCGATACCTGCACGGCTATCTGATTGCCCACCAGTCCATACGGCTGATCACGCGCATCGATGCCATCGAGCTCCAAGGCGCGGAGGTCGCGCGGGCGCAGGTGACAGTTGGCATGCTGGGACGCGAGTCGGAATCGACCTGGGACTTCGCCGCCGACATCTATCATTTCGACCTGCGGCTTGCGCAAGAGGACGGCGAGTGGCGCGTCACGCGCGCCGGCTGGCAGGCGGAACGCTAGTTTTCTTCCTCGAGCGCGTTCCAGCGTTCGCGAAATGCCTGCACGGCTTCGCCGTAGATCACGGCGTGCCGGCGCGACAACAGCAGGGACGAGGGCGGGCAGACCCGTGCGCGGATTACGCCCAGGTCCTGGGCCGCATCGAACAGGCTGGGATACCAACGCTCCCATTCCGGCAGGATCGCCTCGACATGGTCACGAAGGTTCATCGGATCGCGTATCCGTTTCAGGGGGCGGTGCGTTGAAGCTCCACATGTCGCGGTGGATCAGCCACCTGCCGCCGCTCCTTTTCCACAACTCGATGAACTTGCCGGATTCAAGCGCGGCCCCACCCGGATCCTTGATCGTGAAGCTGCCCTGGCGATGGGCGTAATCGCCGAATACCAGCGTCTCGATCGTCGCGATCTCGAATTGCGGGCCGCCGGGCGGATTGGTCTTCGCGAGGAATTCCTGGATCGCCGCGCGACCGCTGACGACTTCCATGTCGGGCGGCAGCAATTGCGCATCCTCCGTATAAAGCGCCGCGACGCCTGCCGCGTCGTTGGCGGCATATCGCTCGACCCAGGTGTCCGCGACATCCTGCGGGAACGGCTCGGGTACCGCACTCTGGGCGCAGCCGGCCGCAAGCACGACTGAAACAAGCATCGCTGCAGCTCTACTCATCGCCTGTTCCACTAATACGCCGGTGCGTTCGGGCTCCACATGTGGCGGTGGATAAGCCAGGCGCTGTCCGCCTTCACCCATAGCTCGATGAACTTGCCGACCCGCGGCTCGCCTTCATTCGGGTACAACCGGCTGTAGGTACCTTCCCGGTACCAGTAGTCTCCGACTTTCATGGTTTCGACCCCGGACGTTTCAAGCCGCACATTGCCGGGACTGAAGGCTATCCAGAACTCCCGGATCGGTTCGTAGCCGCTGACGATCGGTTGGTCCGGCGGGAGAATCGCCGCCTCAGGGCTGTACATCAGCGCAAGCCCCTCGGCATCGCCGCTATTGAATGCCGCGAGCCAGCCATCGGCGGCGGCCTGCGGAAACGACTCTGGCACCTTGGCGCTTTCGCAACCGGCAAGGCCCGCCAGCATTATCAAGGCGATCCACGGGGCGAGGTGAGTTCGGTTCATGATGCATCCCCTCCGGTCTGCTTCAGTCGATCATACTCGCGTCTCCGCGGAGTGGAAGCCGGCCCTCAGGCGCGCCGGCGCGCGAGCGTCAGGCCGTCACCGATCGGCAGCAGCGACAGGTCAATACGCTGGTCCGCAAGCAGGTGGTCATTGAATGCCCGTAATGCCAGCGTGTCCACGTCGCGCGCCGCGGGGTCCGCGACCGCGCCGCTCCAGAGCGTGTTGTCCACGGCGATCAGCCCGCCGGGACGGACCAGCCGGAGCAGCCGCTCGTAATAAGCGTGGTAACCGACCTTGTCCGCGTCGATAAAGGCAAAGTCATAACTATCGGCCTCGCCTGCCGCCAGCCTGGCATCGAGCGTTTCGAGCGCGGGCGCCAGGACCAACTTTATCTTGTGCGCCACGCCCGCCAGCTGCCAGTGCCGGCGCGCGATGCCTGTGTACTCTTCGCTGATGTCGCAGGCGAGCACGCGCCCGTCATCCGGCAGCGCAAGCGCGACGGCAAGACTCGAATAGCCAGTGAACACGCCGACCTCGACCGTGCGGCGCGCCCCGATAAGGCGCACCAGCAACTGCATGAACTGCCCCTGTTCCGGCGCGATCTGCATATTGACGCGCGGATGCGCCGCGGTCTCGGAACGCAGCGCGGCAAGGGCCGCCGGTTCGCGCAGCGATTTGCTGAGCAGGTAGTCGTAGAGACGATCGTCCAGCGGCAGCGTGCGATTCGACACGGCCCCGGCCTCAGTAGCCCCGCTGCACGTCGACTTCCGACAGCAGCCGGCCGCCGGCAGCATAACGCCTTAGATTCTCGCGCACGACCAGCCAGCGCGGCTCGTCGCTCGACCCGACGACCGCCGAGACATGCGGCGTGATCAGGACATTCGGCGCATGCCACAGAGGATGATCGGGCGGCAGGGGCTCCGGGTCCGTGACATCGAGGCCCGCACCGCCGATCCGGCCATCTTCGAGCGCCGCGACCAGTTCCGGCGTCACGACGCTGGGACCGCGACCTACATTGATAAAGAGCGCGCCGCGCTTCGCAGCGTCGAAGAAGGCCTTGTCAAAGATGCCCCTCGTTGCCGGCGTCAGCGGCAGGCAATTGACGATGACATCAGCGCGGCCGGCGAATGTCAGGAGCTTTCCGCTCAGGCCCTGTTCGCTGACAAACGACGGTTTCTCATGGGGTGTATTGCGGGTGGCGATAACGGTCATGCCTAGCGCATTCGCGCGCCGCGCGACTTCCGTGCCGATACCGCCGAGGCCGACAACAAAGATCGTGCGGCCCTCGAGCGACCACATGCGCTCCTCCGGCACTGCTTCGCCAGACCATTCGCCGCGGGCCTGAAGCGGCCCATAGCTCGCGAGTCCACGCGCGAGGCCCAGCATGAGCGCGAGCACGTGCTCGGACATTACCGGGCCCGCAATCTTCTGCATGTTGGTCAGCACGATGCCGCGCGCGGCAAATCCGGGCACCGCGATGCAGCGCTCGACGCCGGCATAAAACGCCTGGATCCAGCGGATCCGTTTTCCCGCCTCGAGCACGGCTGCGTTGCAGTAACCGACCATGGCGTCGGCATCGCGCGCTTCACGCGCGGCCTCGTCGGAATTCTTTGCGCCCACCAGCTTCACGCCGGGCACCGCGGCCTGCAGCCAGGCAATGCGCTCAGCATCATCGGTAGCCACGACAATCCGCGTGGGCGCCTGCCAGCCGGGAAGTTCGGAAACCGGCCTCGAGGATTCCTTCAGGCCGAGATCCGCAATCAGGCTCGCAGTTTCGGCGTCCGTCGCCTGCGCGCCGGCTTGTGAGACTGCGAGCAGCAGGGCCAGGCAATGCAGCGCGAGTCGCGAGCGGATATTCATGCCATCAAAGATACTCCAACATTCTTTTCAGGTGATTAGAATGTGGCCCCTGGGATAGGCACCGGGGATATGCCATGCGTCTATTGTCCGTATTGATGCCGCGCGAGCGGCAGTTCTTCACGCTGTTCAACAGCCACGCTTCCCTGGTCGTCCAGGGCGCGGCCGCTCTTGTAGAGATGCTGACAAATTATTCCGATGCCGGTCGGCGCGACGCCTATGTCGCAAAGATTCAGGGCATCGAGAACGCGGCCGATAAGGTCACGCACGAGACCGTCGCGCTGATGCACAACACCTTTGTCACGCCCTTCGATCGTGACCAGATCAACAAATTGATCCAGCGCATGGACGATATCCTGGACCTGATGCAGGACACCGCCGAGTCGCTGACTCTGTACGACGTCAATGTCCTGACGCCCGAGGTGTCCCAGCTCGCAGTCCTCGTCCAGATATGCTGCACAAAGGTCGCAGCCGCCGTTACGCAACTGTCTTCGATGGACAACGGCCCGGCAATCCTGAAAATATGCCAGGAAATCGATGCGCTCGAAACTGATGCGGACCGGGTCATGCAAGCGGCGATTTCCAGGCTGTTCCGCGAGGAGCGGGATGTGCGCCAGCTCGTAAAGCTCAAGGCCGTCTACGAACTGCTCGAGCTGACCACCGACAAGTGCCAGGACGTGGCGCTCGTGATCGAGGGCGTGGTGCTGGAGAACGGCTGACGATGGATGCCGGCGCCGTCACGCTGACGCTCGCGATGCTGGTCTTGCTCGCGCTTGCGTTCGATTTCCTGAACGGCTTCCATGACGCAGCGAATTCGATCGCGACCATCGTTTCGACCGGTGTGCTGAAGCCCTATCAGGCCGTCATCTGGGCCGCATTCTTCAATTTCGTCGCCATTGCGCTGTTCGAGCTGCATGTCGCGGCGACTGTCGGCAAGGGCATCGTCAACCCGGACGTCGTGGATAACTACGTGATCTTCGGCGCCCTGGTCGGCGCAATCGCGTGGAATGTCATCACCTGGTACTACGGCATGCCGTCGAGCTCCTCGCACGCACTGATCGGCGGCATGCTGGGCGCCACCATTGCGAAAGCCGGCACCGGGCCATTGCTTGCGCCCGGCATCATCAAGACATCGAGTTTCATCGTCGTGGCGCCGGTACTCGGTATGTTGCTCGCGGGACTCATCACCGTGGCGGTATCGTGGATCTGCAGGCGCCAGACCCAACGCGTGACCGACCGCTGGTTCCGCCGCCTGCAGCTCGTATCGTCGGCGCTCTACAGCATCGGCCACGGCAGCAACGACGCCCAGAAGACCATGGGCATCATCTGGCTCCTGTTGATCTCTGCCAATCTGACGACCCGCGATCACTTGCCCTACTGGGTCATCATCGCCTGCTATGTCGCGATCGCGCTCGGCACGTTGTTTGGCGGCTGGCGAATCGTCAAGACGATGGGTCAGCGCATCACGAAGCTGAAGCCGGTTGGCGGCTTTGCGGCGGAGACGGGCGGCGCCATGTCGCTTTTTCTGGCATCCAGTTTCGGAATCCCGGTCTCGACGACGCATACGATCACCGGCGCCATCATCGGCGTCGGCTCCACGCGGCGCGTGCGCGCCGTGCGTTGGGGCGTCGCCGGCAACGTGATGATCGCATGGGTCATTACGATACCGGCCTCTGCGCTGATTGCTGCCGCCGGCTGGTGGCTGGGCCGGTACCTGTTCTGAAAGATCAGCCGCCCTACAGGCGCAACCAGCGCGCCGGAATGCGCCTGGCAAGTCGATTGCGCCCAGTTTGATCCAGATCAATGCGGGCCGGGCCCCGGCTGGCCTAGTGTGCCGCTGGTAGTCGCTGGAGGTTTGCCCTCGTTTTGCCCGGAAACGGTTAGGTGGTGGGGTCCTGTGAACGACTGTCGACCCGGTCGCAGCAATCGACGCCCGCCGTCGAGACGGATGCTCTCGCAGCGCGCCCGTCCATGCTCTCTGCCGACGATTTCCCTGCTACTGATCTCGCTAGCGATTATCAGCCTGCTCCTGCAACTTGGCATGGCCGGCATGATGCCCGCCGTGAATCACGTGTCGCACCCGGCAAGCGCCGTGGTGGCCATGCATGATTGTGAACACGCCATTGACAAGTGCCCAACGGGAGATTGTTCCCCGCAGAACTGCGACATGGGCGCCGCCATGACATGTCACTACCTCTGCGTACACATTCCACTGCAATCCGCCGGCCAGGTGGAGCTCAAAGCAATCGCGCTCGTAATGGCCGATGTCGGAGATATTTCCGGCTCTACTCCCCGCCGACTCGATAGACCCTTTCGCCCTCCAGTCTGAATCTTGCCTTGCACTACGGACGGAGTGCCGGTACCTGCCGGTATTCCTGATTCTCAGGCATGTTTACGAATGGAGATGATCATGAAGAAATTCACTAGCTGGCTCGCTGGCGGCCTCGCCATGCTGGCCCTGATCGTAGCGGCGCCTACCGCAACTGGCGAAGGCGTGACCCAGGCACAGATCGAGGCGGCGTCGACCTCGGTGCAGCACGAAGCGATTGCGCAGTCGTATGAAGAAGAAGCCGCGGCGACCGAGAGCCGGGCCGATAGCCACGCAAAGATGGCGCAGACCTATCGCCTCGGCCTCAACAAGACGTCGGGTGCGTCGATGGCGAACCACTGCGGCCGGCTCGAAGAGGCTTTCCGCAGCGCGGCCGTCGAATATCGCATGCTCGCGAAAGAGCATCGCGAAATGGCGGCGGCAGCCAGGTGAAGTGCGCAGAGGCCGCCGGCGGAAGCCGGCGGCCTCAATTTTCCAGTGGCCTCGCGCCACTTTCGCGGATCGTCGCAACCCCGGATCCGCCCCGTAGCCGCAGGGCGTTAGCGACCACCGACACCGACGACAGGCTCATTGCGAGCGCAGCGATCATCGGGCTTAACAGCACGCCGAACCACGGATAGAGAAGCCCCGCGGCCAGCGGCACGCCGAGCGCGTTATAGAGAAGGGCAAAGCCGAGATTCTGGCGCATGTTGGCGACGGTCGCGGAGGAAATGGCCCGCGCCCGCACGATACCGCGCAGGTCGCCCTTGACGAGCGTGAGCTGCGCGCTCGAGATCGCCACGTCCGTGCCCGTACCCATCGCGATGCCGACATCGGCGGCGGCGAGCGCGGGAGCATCGTTGATACCGTCGCCAGCCATCGCGACGCGCCGGCCTTCTGCGTGCAGGCGTGCAATCAGCGCGGCCTTGTCCGCCGGGCGCATCTCGCCGTGCACCTCGTCGATGCCGGTCGCCATGGCGACCGCGTTGGCAGTCGCAACTGCGTCGCCGGTTGCCATGACGATCCTGAGACCCGCGCGACGGAGTTGAGCAAGCGCTTCGGGTGTCGTCGCCTTGACTGGATCTGCAACCGCAATATGGCCCGCGAAGCTGTCATCCACCGCGAGAAACACCACGCTTGCACCGGCGTCGCGAAGCATTGCCGCATTTTCCGACGCAGCAGTCGTGTCCACGCCCAGGTCGCGCATCAGCGCGGCACTGCCGAGCGCGAGCTTGCGGCCCTCCACACGGCCGCGGACGCCGAGGCCAGTCCCCGATTCGAACGACTCCGGCTTCGCCAGCAGCAGCCCACGCTTGCGCGCCTCGGCAACGATCGCATCCGCGAGTGGATGTTCGCTGCCCTGGTCCAGGCTGGCGGCCAGGCGCAGCAACTGCGTTTCGTCGAAACCGCCCGCCGGGACAGCGGCCCGAAATGCCGGCCGGCCCTCGGTCAAGGTACCGGTCTTGTCCACGATCAGCGTGTCTACCGCACGCAGCGTTTCGATTGCCTCGGCGTCGCGAAACAGGACGCCCGACTGCGCGGCGCGCCCGGTGGCAACCATGACCGACATCGGCGTGGCAAGGCCGAGCGCGCAGGGGCAGGCGATGATCAGCACCGACACCGCGTTCAGCACCGCATAGGTCCAGGACGGTTCCGGCCCGAACCAGCCCCAAGCCAGGAATGTCAGCGCAGCGACCGCGAGAACCGCCAGCACGAACCAGTACGACACGCGATCGGCGAGTTTCTGCATCGGGGCGCGCGAGCGCTGAGCCTGGGCCACGAGTTGCACGATCTGCGCGAGCATGGTCCCGGCACCGACACGGTCGGCGCGCATCACGAGGCTGCCACCGGCATTCTGGGTTCCGCCGATGACGCGGCTGCCCGGCTGCTTTTCGACCGGCATGGATTCGCCAGTCAGCATGGATTCATCCACGCTGGATCGGCCCTCGAGAACTTCGCCGTCCAGCGGCACTTTCTCGCCAGGCCGCACGCGCAGCCGGTCACCGACATGAACCGCGTCGAGCGGAACGTCCTCCTCACTACCGTCATCAAGGATGCGCCGCGCGGTCCGCGGCGCAAGCCGCAGCAGCGCCTTGATCGCCGAAGAGGTCGACGAACGCGCGCGCAGCTCCAGCAACTGCCCCAGCAGCGTCAGCGAAACGATGACCGCGGCCGCCTCGAAGTAAACGCCGACGCGGCCGTGCTCGCGGAATGAGGCCGGAAACCAGTCCGGCACCAGCGTTGCGGCCAGGCTGTAGAGGAAAGCCGCGCCGACACCGGTGCCGATTAGCGTCCACATGTTCGGATTGCGGGTCGCGATCGACTGCGCCCAGCGCATGAAGAACGGCCACGCAGCCCACAGCACGACCGGTGCCGACAGGACGAGCTCCACCCAGCTGCGCAAAGCCGCCGGCGGAAATTCCAGCCGATGACCCAGCATCGCAAGTCCCAGCACCGCGACCGTCAACGGCAGCGTCCACCAGAATCGCCGCCGGAAATCGGCCAGCTCCGGTAGTTCATCGTCATCGACGCCCGGCAGCACCGGCTCGAGCGACATGCCGCAAATCGGGCAATGGCCCGGCGCGTCCCGGACGATCTCAGGATGCATCGGACAGGTGTATTGCGTGCCGGTGCCGGCCTTCTCCGCCGGGGCTGCGCCGGACTTCAGGTAGCGGGTGGGCTCAGCGATGAACTTCGCGCGGCAGCCGACTGAGCAGAATCGATAGTCGTGCCCGGCATGGGTTGCCTGGTGCTGCGAATCGGCAGCCACCTTCATGCCGCAAACAGGATCGATCATGCCCGAGCCCGGTGTCAGTGCATCACGATGTTCAGCACCAGTCATTCTTTCCTACTTGCGGACCCGCGAGGACCAATGAATGTGCACGATCTTCCAGCCCGCCGGCGTGAATCGCAGCACCATCGTCTCCGTACTGGCGATTGTCATGGGCTTGCCGTCCTGTTGCACGACGAGATCGTTCTCGCTAGCAACCCAGGCGAGATCGCCACTAGCCCGGGCCGTGCGGCGTCCGGGCTTTTGCTGCGCGGTACTCAGGAACTCGGCGTCGCCCTTGGCATGATGCCCCAGGTACTCTAGAGCGGAATGCTCCGCGCCGCCGCTCTCCAGGATGATGACATCCTGGTCGAGCTCGACGCCGGCCTTGTCCAGTTCACCAGCCACCAGCGCCGCAAAGAAGCGATCGACAGTCGCAGCAGCAGCCTGTGCCGCGTCGGGCACGTCAATCTGCGCTGTGTGGGCCAGCGCGGAGCCAAGAAACATTGAAAACGCCGTGAGTGTCATTGCGACGAAACGGATCATGTCGGATTTCTCCCTCAGTCCTCGTGTACGTGTTCCGAGCCGTCAGCGTGGACATGGACCGTCGTGCTTTCTTCCCGCGCGTCATCGGCGTCAGCTTGCCCGTGCGTGTGTCCCTCGCTGGACTCGACCAGTTCATGGTAGCCGGCCTCCGACATCTCGGGCAGCTTCCGGATAAAGGCCACCATGCCCCAGATGGACGCATCGTCCATGCTCTTCCCCCAGGCGGGCATGCCGGTCATCTTGATGCCGTGCTTGATGACCCAGAATGCTTCCGCGGGATCTTCGATATGTTCCATGGTCAAGTCCGGAGGCGCCGGATAAAGGCCAACGCTGAGCTCGGTGTGATCTTCCCCGGGCTCCAGGTGGCAACCGTCGCACATCGCGTCGTAGTTTCCCGCGCCGGCCCGGATCAGCGATTCATCGTCGAGATCCGGCGTGTCGGCCCCTGATTGCCGCGCCGCAATCGAGCGGTCGCGCAGGGTTTCCATCAAGTCCTCGGTCAATGCCCAGTGCGGTTCGTCCGCGGCGATGTTGTAGCCGCCAAACCAGATGATTCCGCCCACAGCCATAACGACAAGCAGCAGCAGCGCCAGCAGCCAGGTAATCAGTTTCATCGATCCAACCTCGGGTTCCCGGATGTATTCTGGTGCAATCATATGTCCTGCGGCTCTGCTGGCGCCTTGCGTGCCGGATTGAGACAATCGCCGGGTGAGCTCCGAACGCGATTTCGTGCTGCATAGCTGGTGCGTACCGGCTGAATGGAACGCTCCCACCGTGATCGGCGGGCGCGGCGCCAGGCTGTTGCTCGAGGACGGGCGCGAGCTCCTCGACATGAGCAGCCTGGTCGAATGCAGCAATCTCGGTCACCAGCACCCGCGCCTCGTCTCCGCGATCCGTGACCAGGCTCAACAGCTCAGCTTCGTCACCAGCGCCTGGGGTGCGAAACCCCGCCGAACGCTGGCAAAGCGGTTGCTCGAACTGTCGGGCTTCGAGGGCGGGCTCGTATTCTTCACGCTGGGTGGGGCCGATGCCAACGAGAATGCCGTGCGTATCGCGCGGCTGGCGTCAGGCAAGGCGCGCGGGCTCATCATCACGCGCGATCGCTCCTATCACGGCGCAAGCTACATGGACATGGCGCTCTCGGGCGATGCGCGCACAGCGCACCAGGTGGACGCGGAAGCCTGGGGTGTGCGCCATGTCCCGCCTCCGTATTCCTATCGCTGTCCCTTCGCCAGCCGTTCGCCGCATGACTGCGGGGAGAAAGCCGCGGCAGCCGTCGCAGACTGCATCGACACCGAGGGCGCAAGTAGCGTCGCCGCCGTGCTGATGGAATCAAATGCCGGCAGCAATGGCATCGTGGCACCGGACAGCTATTGGCCACTGCTCCGCGACCTGTCGCGCGAGCGCGGCGTGCTGTTGATCGCCGACGAAATCATGAGTGCTTTCGGACGCTGCGGCGAGTGGTTCGCCTGGCAACGCCACGGCGAGCAGGGCCGCCCGGACATCATGACGCTCGCGAAAGGCCTGACAGGCGCGGCCGTGCCGCTCGGCGCTGTCGTGATGAGTGCCGCGATCGCGCGACGCATCGAGCACCAGATGTTTTATGGCGGGCTGACCTATAGCGGTCACCCGCTGTCCTGCGCGGCCGGGCTCGCCGCGCTGGATGCCTACCGCGACGAAAATCTGATCGATCGTTCGCGCAGGCTGGGCGTCCGCCTGTTCGAGGAGCTTCGAAGGCTCCAGTCACGCCATGCGGTGATCGGCGAGGTGCGCGGTGGTCATGGCCTGTTCGCGGTCGTCGAGCTCATCGCGGACCCGGCGACCCGCGCGCCGCTCGCGCCGTGGCCGCAACAATCGGATCAGCAGCGCGCCCTGCTTCGTGCGGCGCTCGCTGAGGGGGTTTCCTTCGGCTCGCGTGGCAACCTGCTGATCATCGCGCCACCGCTGGTGATTGACGAAGCCGACCTGGCCGCGGCTCTCGCCTTGCTCGATCGGCTGCTTGGCCAATTTTTTCCTTCCTCCAGGACGGAGCAGATCAAATGAGTTTCAGACTGACATACGCCACCATGTTCAATCCCCCAGAGGCGATGCACGAACGCTTCGAGCGCTCGCTCGCCAAAGTTCGCGGCGAACTTGGTCGCACCCAGAAATTGTTCATCGATGGCCGTGACCAGGATGCCAGCACGCACGAGGAGCGGGTCAGCCCCATCGATCACAAGCTGAAACTCGGCCGTTTTCCGATGGCGCAGTTGAAAGACGTCGATGCGGCGCTTGCCGCGGCATCGAAGGCGTTCCCGGCCTGGCGCGCGACGCCCGTGGCCGAACGCGCGCGATTGATGCGCCGGGCAGCCGACATCATGGAAGAACGTGTCTACGACATCGCCGCAGCGCTGGTGCTCGAGGTCGGCAAGAACCGCATGGAGGCGCTAGGCGAGGCGCAGGAGACGGTGGACTTCTTTCGCTGCTATGCCAACGACATCGAATCGCATCATGGCTACGAAGTCGAGCTGCCGAACGACCCGCTCGAAGGTTTCGTGTCGCGCAACCGGAGCGTGCTGCGTCCCTATGGCGTGTGGGCCGTCATCGCGCCCTTCAATTTCCCCATCGCGCTTGCCGGCGGGCCCGCGTCAGCCGCGCTGGTGGCCGGCAACACGGTTGTCGTGAAGTGCTCTTCCGACACGCCCTGGGCGGGCCGCTGGCTCGCCGATTGCATCCGTGATGCGGGTCTGCCGCCCGGGGTCTTCAACTTTGTCTCCGGCTCAGGTCCCGCGGTCGGCGAGGCGCTGGTTGCGGACGCGCGCACGGCTGGCGTCACATTCACGGGTTCGGTCGCCGTCGGCCGCACCATCCTCGGCGCCATGGCAACGGGAAAATACCCGCGGCCCTGCATCGCGGAGATGGGTGGCAAGAATCCCTGCATCGTCACGGAGCGCGCCGATCTCGATCGCGCGGCGAGCGGAATCCTGCGCTCCGCCTACGGCATGGGCGGACAGAAGTGCTCGGCAGTGTCGCGCCTCTATGTGCACGAGGCTGTAGCCGAAGACCTGCTCGCGCGAATCGAGAAGCAGATCGACGCGATCCGGATCGGCGACCCCACGAAGCGCGAGACCTGGCTCGGCCCTGTGGTCAATGCCAGGGCACATCAGAATTACGCACGCTACGTCAGCGAATTGCGCGCGGCAGGAGCGAAGCTTCGTCGCGGCGGCCGCGTGCTGACGGACGGGGACTTCGCGCGCGGTTACTACGTCGAACCGGTGCTTGCCGAGGCCCCGCCCGAACATCCTCTGTGGCGCCACGAAATGTTCCTGCCGATCCTGATGGCGCAGCGTTATCGCGATCGCGATGCCGCCATGCGCCTTGCCAACGACACGGACATGGGTCTGACCGCCGGCGTATACGGTTCGGCCGGGGACGTGCGCTGGTTCCAGGAAAACATCGAGGCTGGCGTCACCTATGCGAATCGCGGGCAGGGCGCGACCACGGGTGCCTGGCCGGGTTACCAGCCCTTCGGCGGATGGAAAGGATCCGGCTCGACCGGCAAGGCGATTGCCTCCTTCTACTACCTGCCGCAGTACATGCGCGAGCAGTCACGCACCGTGGTGGAATGAATGACCGAAATCCTGCCGCTGTCGGAAGCGATCGCGAGGCATGTGCCGGACGGCGCGTCCGTGGCGCTCGAGGGTTTCACGCACCTGATCCCTTTTGCGGCCGGGCACGAGTTAATCCGGCAGGGGCGGCGCGATCTTCACCTGATTCGCATGACGCCGGATCTCATCTACGACCAGCTGATCGGCATGGGCGCGGCAAGGCGCCTGACCTTCTCCTGGGGCGGCAATCCCGGTGTCGGCTCGCTGCACCGCCTGCGCGATGCAGTCGAGAAAGACTGGCCGCGCCCACTCGAGATCGACGAACACAGCCATGCCGGTATGGCCGCGGCCTATCGTGCTGGTGCCGCGCGACTTCCCTTCGGATTGCTGCGCGGCTACATCGGCACCGACCTTCCCGCGCACAACCCGAATATCCGTAGCATCCGCTGCCCGTACACGGGCGAGGAGCTTGCGACCGTCCCCGCGCTCAATCCTGATGTGACGATCCTGCATGCGCAGCGCGCCGACCGGCACGGCAATGTCGCAATTGAGGGAATCGTCGGCGCCCAACGCGAAGCGGCACTCGCCGCCCGGTTCCTCATCGTTACCGTCGAGGAAATCGTGAACGAGTTGCCGCCCGCAATGAATGGCGTGCTGCTGCCGCATTTCGTGGTCGGCGCTGTGTCGCATTGTCCCGCCGGCGCCTGGCCCTCCTACGCGCAGGGTCGCTATGCGCGCGACAACGATTTCTACCTGCGCTGGGACGACATCGCCCGCGACCGCGCCCGCTTCAGCGAATGGATGCGGCGGCACGTGCAGGGGACGGCGGATCATCGCGCTTTCATTCAGAGCCTGCGGCGGGCAGCCGCATGAGCGACTACAGCCGTGACGAAATGATGACCGTCGCCGCAGCACGCATGCTGTGGAATGGATGTGTCTGTTTCGTCGGCATTGGCCTGCCGAGCGCGGCCTGCAATCTCGCGCGGTTGACCCACGCGCCCGACCTGGTGCTCATCTATGAGTCGGGCACGATCGGCACACGGCCCACCGTGCTGCCGCTTTCGATCGGCGACGGCGAGCTCGCGGAAACGGCCGCCTGCGTCGTGCCGTTGCCGGACATTTTCAGCGATTACCTGCAGGCCGGGCGTGTCGACGTCGGATTCCTGGGCGCAGCACAGATAGACCGTCTCGGCAATCTCAACAGCACGGTAATCGGCCCCTACGCCAAGCCGCGGACTCGCTTGCCGGGCGCCGGCGGCGCGCCAGAAATCGCGGCGCATGCGAAGCAGGTTTTCATCGTCATGAAAGCCTCGCCGCGAAGCTTCGTCACCGCGTTAGACTTCCAGACCAGCGGCGGGCATTTCGAGGGCCGCAGCAACAGCGGCGCGCGGGGCGGCGGGCCTGCTGTTGTCGTGACGGATGTCGGCATCCTGAAACCGCGGGCCAGCGGCGAACTCGCGCTGGCGGCGGCTTATCCAGGCATACCGGCGGACGAAGCGCGCGCGGCAATCGGCTGGAAGCTCGCGGTCGCGCCGCAGCCAGAGACAATTGCGGCACCGACGGCCGTGGAACTTGCAGCGCTGCGTGCGCTTCAGGCCCGTACCGCGGCCGCACATCGGGAACCAGTGAGGCTACCCATCCAATGAAAAACCAGAACCTGAAGACCGAACTGCCCGGGCCAAAAGCTCGCGCGATCATCGAGCGCGACAACAAAGTCGCCTCGCCTTCATATCCGCGCGATTACCCGTTCGTGATGTCGCACGGGCGTGGAACCGAGGTCTGGGACGTGGATGGCAATCGTTTTCTCGATTTCGCCGCGGGCATCGCGGTCTGCGCGACCGGGCACGCGCATCCACGCGTCGTCGCAGCGGTGCGCGAAGCCGCCGGCAAGTTCCTGCACATATCAAGCGACTACTGGCACGAGGAAATGACGGCGCTCGCGGAACGTCTTTCGGCCATCGTGCCGCTCGGCGAGCCCGGCATGTGTTTCTTCTGCCAGTCCGGCACCGAATCCGTCGAGGGCGCGCTGAAGCTCGCGCGCTATGTCACCGGCCGGCAGCGCTTCATCGCCTTTCTCGGCAGTTTTCACGGCCGCACCATGGGTTCGCTCGCATTGACTTCCAGCAAGTACACGCAGCAGGCCGGATTCGCGCCGGTGATGCCGGGCGTCACGCATGTGCCGTATCCGAACCCCTACCGGCCGCTGTTTGCCGGCAGCGACCAGGGCAAGGCGGTGCTGGATTACATCCGCATGCTGTTCGACCGCAATCTGCCGGCCACCGAAGTCGCCGCGATCGTGGTCGAGCCATTGCAGGGAGAGGGTGGCTACCTGGTTCCGCCGGACGGCTTTCTCGCGGGCCTGCGGGAGATCTGCGACGAGCACGGAATCCTGCTGGTGTTCGACGAGGTGCAGTCCGGCATCGGTCGCACCGGGCGGATGTTTGCTGCCCAGCATTCGGGCGTGACGCCGGACATCATGACGCTCGCCAAGGGCCTCGGTTCCGGCCTGCCGATCGGCGCCGTGGTCGCGAAGCAGAGCATCATGAAGAAATGGAAGCGCGGCGCCCACGGCAACACATTCGGCGGCAACCCTTTGTGCTGCGCCGCGGCCAACGCGACCGTCGACCTGGTGCGCGAACAGTATGTCGCGAATGCGGCAAAGGTCGGTGCGCATTTCATGAAGCGGCTTGCCGAGCTCAAGCCGGACTATCCCTGCATCGGTGACCTGCGCGGACTCGGCCTGATGATCGGCGTGGAAATGATCGAAAAGGACGGGTCGCCTGCGCGCACGCTGGTCGATCGCCTGCTGCATCGCGCCTATCACAACGGCCTGCTGCTCTTGTCCTGCGGCGTCAGCACGCTGCGCTTCATGCCGCCGTTGTGCGTGACCGAGGCAGAGGTGGACGAGGCGATGACCTTGTTGCGACAGAGCCTCAACGAGGTGCTGGCCGGAAAGTTGAAATGAGGAGTGGCTGGCTTGCGCTTCTCCTCTGCGCGCTGGCGCTGTCGGCACAGGCCGCCGATGACCTGTTCAGCATCGATGACCTGCTCCGTATCGCAGACATCGCAGAGCCTGTGTTCTCACCGGATGGCGAATTTCTCGCCTACAGCGTCACGACCAATGACCTGATGCGCGATGCGCCCACCACCGATCTCTGGCGCGTGCGCTGGGATGGCAGCGATCGGCGCGCACTGACACAGACCCCGGGCGCCGATGAATGGCAGCCCGCGTGGAGCCCTGACGGGCGATGGATCGCGTTCCTGTCGGATCGCGGCGGCGACGCCGCGACGACCCAGGTCTGGGTGATGCCGGCGGCGAGCGGCGAGGCGGAAAAACTCACGGATTTTCCAGGCGGCGTCATCGACTACGCCTGGGCGCCGGATAGTGGGCGGCTGGCGGTCATCGCGCGTGATCCGGAGCGGCCCGAGGGTGAGCCAGAACCACCCAATCCGCAACCGATCGTCATCACCCGCTACCAGTTCAAGGAGGATTTCGTCGGCTGGCTGACAGAACGGCGCCAGCATCTCTATCTGTTCGGGCTGGACGATCGCAAAGCGATGCCGCTGACGGCTGGTGCGCACGACGAATACCTGCCCTCCTGGTCGCCGGACGGCAGGCAGATCGCCTACGTCAGCAAGCGCGGTGCCGATCCGGACCGGCACAGGAACTGGGACATTTACCTCATCGAGCCGCGCGCGCAAGCCGTGGAGCGCCAGCTCACGACATATGTGGGCACGGACCTGGATCCCTACTGGGAGGCGCGCCCGGAGTGGAGCGCGGACAGCCGGCGCATCGTCTATCTGCAGTCGGGCGAGGACCGCCTGCACGATTACGTGCCGACTCACCTGGCCGTCATCGACGTTGAATCGGGCGTGACGACGCTTCCTGCAGCCATCGACCGCCCTTTCACCCATCCTCGATTCAGTCCTGACGGCCGATCCGTGCTGGCGCTGATCGAGCACAGCCGGGTTACCTGGTTGTCCCGCATCGAACTGTCGAATGGCAGGATCACGCCGCTGACCTCGGGCGCGCGCCTCGACTATGATTTCGCGATCGCGCCCAATGGCCGCATCGCCGTGCTGGGCGGCGACGATTACCACCCCTACGAACTATCCGCCGTCGAGAGACGCGGCTTGCGCACGCTCGCCGACCACAACGCCTTCCTGCGCGACCGGCGGCTTGCGAAGACCGAACCGATCGAGTTCGACAGTGCGGATGGCACGCATATCTTCGGTTTTCTCGTCAAGCCGGTGGATTTCCAGCCGGACCGACGCTATCCGACACTCCTCAGGATTCACGGCGGCCCGGTTTACCAGTACAGCCATGAATTCATGGCGGAGTGGCAGGTATTTGCCGCACAAGGCTATGCGGTCATCGCCGCAAACCCGCGCGGCAGCTCCGGCCGCGGCCTCGACTTTGCGGCCGCAATCAACGCGGATTGGGGCAACAAGGACGCGGCCGACATGCTGGCAGCGGTGGACCATGCCGTGGCCCTGGGCATCGCCGACCCGGAGCGCCTGGGGATAGGCGGCCGCAGCTACGGCGGCATGCTGACGAACTACGTGATCGCGCGCGATACCCGGTTCAAGGCGGCCGTGAGCGGCGCGGGCACTTCCAACATCATCGGCATGTACGGCGCCGACCAGTACACGCGCGAATACGAGATCGAACTGGACAAGCCATGGAATGACCGCACCGCTTGGGACCGCGTCAGCTTTCCATTTCTCCATGCCGACAGGATCACGACACCGACCTCATTCTACTGCGAGGAACTCGACGTCAATGTGCCCTGCATCGGCAGCGAACAGATGTACCAGGCCCTGCGGTCGCTCGATGTGCCGACCGAACTGGTCATCTATCCCGGCGAGTGGCATCCGGTCACCGTGCCCAGCTACCTTCGCGACCGGGCACAGCGACAACTCGACTGGTATGGGCGTTACTTGACCAGGCGTCCGTAGTGCTTGAGCAGGGCGACGAGATCCGCGTGCGGCAGCGCTTTGGCATAGCGGCCTTCCGTACCCTCCATGTCGCGCGCAGCAACCAAGGCGTTCACGATTGCTTCCTCGGTCGCCTGGACGGTGGCCCTGAATAGGCTGTCCAGTTCGGAATTGGGCATGACTTCGGCGAGCGCGAGCGAAGCGCCACGCAGCGCGGCCGCATTCGCGGTGGAGAATGCGATGAAAATGTCGCCGGAGCCATTGTCTGCCGTCGAGCCCATGCGCGCGAGACCGAGCGCAGCGCGTTTCACCAGGCGCTTCAGTTGATGCGGCAGCAGCGGCGCATCCGTCGCAATGACGATGATGATTGAGCCCGTCTCGCCGGCGGCATCGTCGTCCATGCTGTACACGCGGTGCTCGCGCAGGTGCTGGCCAATGGGTGCGCCCGCGATGCGCAGGTTATCGCGCAGCCCGTTATTGGCCTGGACCAGCACGCCGACGACGTGCTCGCGGCCGTCCAGCCTGACGCTGCGCGAGGCTGTGCCGATACCGCACTTGAACTCATAGCAGATGGTGCCGGTGCCGGCACCGACATTGCCCTCCTCGACCGGCCCGGGCGCCGCTTTTTCGAGGGCCCGGTCCACATGCTCGGCGCGCACATGGAATCCATTGATGTCGTTCAGGTGCCCGTCCCAGGTCTCGCCGACAACTGCGGACGACCACCAGTAACCCGTGGGATCCGGCCGGCCCCGACGCACGCGCCAGGCGATGGCTGCATCGTGCACGACACCGACGCTGTGGGTATTCGTCAGCAGCACCGGCCCTTCGAGCTCTCCCGATTCCTCGAGCCAGGTCGTGCCGGTCAGCTCGCCCGCGCCATTCAGCGCAAACCAGGCGCCGAAGGCGTGAAGATCGAGGCTGTCGCGGCCGCGCGGCAGCACTGCGGTCACGCCGGTGCGCACCTTCTTGCCACCGTCGAGATCCTCGATGAGCGTCACCTGGCCGACCGTGACCCCGGCGACATCGGTGATGGCATTGAATGGCCCCGGTTCGCCGTCAAACGGCACGCCGAGGTCCCGCGCCCGGGGGCCAGCCTGGGAAACCCCGGGCACAAGTGTCAGGGCCAATGTCAGGATGAGTGTCAGGATATTACGCATGGTGTCCGTCATGTCGGTGAGTCGCGCATTATCAGCCGAAAGGCGCCACGCCGATCAGACGCGCATGCCAGGAGAACGCGAACAAGCCGTACAGCGCCAGGCCGCCAAGTACGGCAATCACATCGTTCAGCTGCGACGCCGGCGCCCCCGGAATTGCCCGGGCCGGGCGGTGATTGACTGAAATGCGGTCGACGACGGCCCATGCGAGGAATCCACCGAACAGGATCACGTCGGCAACCGTACCGTTGGCCAGCAGGTGCGCGGTGGCCCACAGTTTCACAGCGAGCAGCATCGGATGCTTTACGCGCATCTTGATGCGTCCTGGCAGGTATGCGGCCAGCAGCAGGATGAACACCGGCAGCAGCAGAAGCGCCGCCACATGCCGCATCCAGGCGGGCGGAACGTACAGGATCAGCGGCGTAAGTCGCGCGTCCGAATACCCTTGCACCAGCAACAGGAACCCGGCAATCGAGACGACCGCGTAGATTCCCTTCCATGGCCACTCGCCGATCCGGGCCGCGACTGCATTGCGCCATTGCGGCGCCACGATTGACACGGAATGGATTCCAAGGAAGACCACCATTCCGAGAATCAGCATGTTCATTTCTTGCTCCCCCGGTAAGCCGCCATCCCGCCACCGCTCGTACCGCGTACCCGCGGATCCGGAGGTCCGCACGAAAAACCGGGGGCACAGGCGCCCGGATCAGTGTCAGGATATTGCGTATGGCACGGTTGATCATGGGTGATGTTCATTTGGTGCCGACATGCTAGCGCAGGATCGGCCACTCGTGTTTTCATGTGTCCGAGCGCCATGCTGAACATCTTGGCCGGCCTTACGGAGGTTCCGACATGACGACACGGCGCTTTGTTGCCGCCTGGTCGCTTCTCGCCGCGCTGTTCCTGACCGCGCCGCCGGTCATGGCCGATACGGTCATCGTGCGCGCGGGCCGCATCCTCGATGTCGAACAGGGCCGCTATCTCGAGAATCAGGTGATCCGTGTCGAGGACGGCAGGATTACCGCCATTGCTCCTTATGCCGCGGGCGCCGCCGGCGATGCGCCCATGATCGACTGGTCAGCCTACACGGTGCTGCCGGGCCTCATCGACCTGCACACGCACCTCGTCGGCAATATTTCCTCCGCCAATGTTGCGGCACCGCTTCTGAATTCCGGGGCGCAGGATGTGCTGCTCGGCGTCGCTCACGCCCGCGCAACCATCGCGGCCGGCTTCACGACCGTACGCGATGTCGGCGCTTATCGCGCATTCACGGACGTTGCATTGCGGGACGCGATCCAGGCCGGCGTCGTCCCGGGACCGCGCATGTTTGTCGCGGGCGCCTACGTTACCGTCAGCCATGGTGGTGGCGAGGTGACGGGGCTCGCGCCGGATGTCACGGTGCCCGCCGACATGCGTCGCGGCGTTGCCAATTCTGCAGACGAGGTTCGCCAGCGCGTTCGCGAGCTGCTGGCCGGCGGCGCCGACTTCATCAAGGTCATCGCGACAGGCGCGGTATTCACCGCCGGCACTACGCCATCCGCCCCCGAGTACACCGAGGCGGAGCTGCGGGCCGCAGTCGAGGAGGCCGCGAATGCCGGCACGTTTGTCGTCGCTCATGCGCATAGCGCCGAGGGCATCAAGCGTGCGGTACGCGCCGGTGTGCGCTCCATCGACCATGGCTCGTATCTTGACGACGAAGGCATCGAGCTGATGCGCCGCCACGGCACCTGGCTGGTTGCCGATGTCTACAATGGCGATTACACCGAGGAAGTCGGAGGCCGCGACGGCTGGTCCAAGGAGATCCTGCGCAAGAACCGCGAGACCACCGACATTCAGCGACAGGGTTTTGCCAAGGCCGTGCGCGCCGGCGTGAAAATCGGCTTTGGCACTGATGCCGGAATCTTTCCGCATGGAGAGAATGCCCGGCAGTTCGCGTACATGGTGCGCTACGGCTTGAGCCCGCTGGGCGCGATACGCGCCGCGACCATCGATGCGGCGCGCAGTCTGGGCCAGGAGCACAACCTCGGCTCGATCACGCCCGGCAAATTTGCCGACATGATTGCAATATCGGGTGACCCGCTTGCCGACATCGAATTGCTGCGCAAGGTCGAGGCTGTCATCAAGGAAGGGCGTCTCGTCACGGGGATCAATCCATGAATACGCGGCAGCTCGGTTTCTGGATGTGCACGTCGCTCGTAGTCGGCAACATGATCGGCATGGGAATATTCGTGCTGCCGGCGTCGCTGGCGCCGCTCGGCTTCAACGCCTTCATCGGCTGGGCCGCGACGGTGTTTGGCTGTGCGTTGCTTGCGGTCGTGTTCGTGATGCTGGTGCGGCGCATGCCTGAAGCGGACGGCCCCTTCGGCTACATCCGGGCGACCCTCGGCGAGGGCGTGGCATTCGCCGCATTGTGGTGCTACTGGATCTCGATCTGGATCGCGAATGCGGCGCTGGCTGTCGGTGCCGCCGGTTACCTGACGAGCGTCGTGCCGCCGCTCGCGCAGATTCCGACTGCCTTCACGGCTGCCGGGCTGGTGTGGGTTTTTGTGCTGGTCAACCTGCTCGGTGCCCGCTCCGGTGGTCGCGTGCAGGTGCTGACGGCGGCACTGAAGCTGGTACCGCTCGCACTCGTCATCCTGCTCGGCCTGTGGATGCTGGTCGCAGAACCGGCCGCCTATACGCAAAACATCCCGACCGAGCCGATCACCCTGCATGCCACGATGGCGGCCTCGACCATCGCGCTCTTTGCGATGTTGGGACTCGAGTCCGCGACGGTTCCGGCAGGGCGCGTGCGCGACCCGGAGAAAACGATTCCTCGCGCGACCCTGGTCGGCACGCTGCTCACGGCCGCGGTTTATATCGCCGTCACGGCAGTCGCGACGCTCCTCGTGCCGCAGGCGACACTCGCAGCTTCGAATGCCCCGTTCGTCGACGTGCTCGATCGCCTGCTCGGCGCCGGCAATGGCCGCTGGCTCGCGCTCTTTGTCGTCATCAGCGGTCTCGGTTGTCTGAATGGCTGGACGCTGGTGGTCGCGGAATTGACGTCCACGCTTGGTTCCCGCCAGCTCCTGCCGCCGGTCTTTGCGACGCGCAATCGTCACGGCGCGCCCGCGGCTGCCCTGTTGCTGGTCGGCGTGCTCGCCACCGGCGTCGCGCTGTTGAACTACGGCGAGACGCTGGTCAAGGGCTTCACTTTCCTCAGCATCATCACCACCGCGGCGAACCTGCCGGTCTACCTGTGCTGTTCGGTCGGGCTCCTGTGGCTCTGGCGCCGCGAGCCCGGCAAGTTGCCGCGCCTTGCCGGGTTATTCGGCCTCGGCGGCACAGCGTTCTCGATTTACGCCTTCATCGGCGTCGGCACCGAACCATTCCTGTGGGCGCTCGCGCTGGCCGGCGTCGGCATTCCGGTCTATTTCTGGATGCGCTGGCGTCATCCGATTGTCGCTGCCGCCGGAGCCGCGCCGCTGTCGTGACCGGCGATTCGAATCAGGCGGGCGAACCCGTTGGCACGCTGGCGGTAGCGCTCGCGCACGCGCAGAAATTGCTCGATTCCGATCCCACGCTTGCAGCCGAGCAGGCCACGGAAATCCTGAAGTCCGTGCCGGGACATCCGGGCGCGCAATTGTTGCTTGGCATCGCGCGGCGGCGGCTGGGCGAGGTCGGGGCTGCGCTCGCGGTGCTGGAGCCGCTCGCCCTTTCGCAGCCCGGATGGTTCGCGGCGCATTACGAACTCGGGCTTACGCAAGGTGCGGCGCGGCAGGGCGAAAAAGCGGTTGCTTCGTTGCGGCGCGCCATTGAACTGAAGCCGGATCTTGGCGACGCCTGGCGCGCGCTTGCGAATCATCTTGTCGCGATTGGAGATGTTGAGGCCGCCGACCAGGCATACGCCCGGCACCTGAAATTCTCGACGCGTGATCCGCGTCTGCTGGAAGCCGCGGCAGCGCTCGTTGAAAACCGGATCGCGCCGGCCGAGGCGCTGTTGCGCCAGCACTTGATGCGGTTTCCGACGGACATCGCCGCAATACGGATGCTGGCGGAAGTCGCCGCCCGGCTCGGCCGCTACGGCGATTCCGAAAATCTGCTGCTGCGCTGCCTGGAGCTTGCGCCTAGTTTCGTGGCCGCGCGCTACAACTATGCCTCAGTGCTGCTGCGGCAAGGAAAAGTCGAGGCGGCGCTTGCCGAAACCAACCGCATTCTCGAGCACGACCCGAAAAATCCTGGCTATCGCATGCAGAAGGCGGCGGTCCTCGGCCGGATTGGCGACTTCGATGAATCGATCCGTATCTTTGGTGAAGTCCTGTCGGAATATTCCGGCCATGCGAAGTCCTGGATGAGCTTTGGCCACGCCCTGAAGTCAGCCGGCCGCCAGGATGATTGCATTGCCGCCTATCGCAAGGGCATTGAGCTCTCACCAACATTGGGTGAGGCCTGGTGGAGCCTGGCCAACCTGAAAACCTTCCGGTTCACGGACGCGGAAATCGCGAGCATGCGCGCCAGCCTCGAGGAATCCGGCCTGACCATAGAGGATCGGCTCCATTTTCATTTCACTCTCGGCAAGGCACTGGAGGACGGCGGGGATTACGCCGGCGCCTTTGCCCACTACGAACAGGGCAACCGATTGCGGCACGGGATGTTCAAGTACGACCCCGAAGAACCAGCGGCGCTGGTAGTCCGTTCCAAGGCATTGTATTCAAAAGTATTTTTTGAAGAGCGGCGAGATTTTGGAACCGCGGCTGCCGACCCGATTTTTATCGTCGGCCTACCACGAGCCGGCTCAACTCTGCTGGAGCAGATTCTCTCCAGCCATTCGGCAGTCGAGGGCACGATGGAGTTGCCGGACGTCATTTCGATTTCGCGGGCGCTCGGCGAAAGACGCAAGAAGGCTGCGGTGTCGAAGTACCCGGAAGTGCTTGCGACGATGAGCGCCGATCAGCTTCGGGCGCTCGGCGAGCAGTACCTGGCGCAGACGCGGATCCAGCGCAGAACGGACGCGCCTCACTTCATCGACAAGATGCCCAACAACTTCGCGCACATCGGCCTGATTCACCTGATGCTGCCGAACGCCAAGATCATCGACGCGCGCCGCCATCCGCTCGGCTGCTGTTTTTCGGCGTTCAAGCAGCAGTTCGCGCGCGGACAGAATTTCAGCTACAGCCTGGATGATCTCGGCCGTTACTACCGCAATTACGTCGAGCTGATGGCCCACTGCGACGAAGTGCTGCCGGGCCGGGTCCACCGGGTCATCTATGAACGGATGATCGATGACACGGAAACCGAAATCCGTCGCTTGCTTGATTACTGCGGCCTGCCATTCGAGGCGGCCTGTCTGCGCTTCTATGAGAACGAGCGCGCGGTGCGTACGGCGAGTTCCGAGCAGGTCCGGCAGCCGATCTACCGGGAAGCTGTCGATCACTGGCGCAATTTCGAGCCCTGGCTTGGCCCGCTGAAGGAGGCGCTCGGGCCGGTGCTCGATGCGTACCCCGCGGCGCCGGTATTTTGACGAAGCCCGACTAAGGCGTAGACTCCGCCTATCTCTGCGTGGGGGTAACAACGATGCAACGCTCGAAGAATCGCAAGATACGGCTTTCGCAATCGGCTGTTGTGCGGGCGCCACTGGCGTCCGCGATACTGCTTGCGCTCGCCTCGGCCCATGCTCAGGAGGCCGCTCCGCTCGGCGAAGTCATCGTCACCGCCCAGAAGCGCGGCGAGCAAAGTCTGCAGGACGTCCCACTCAGTATCCTCGCGCTGGATACCGCGAAACTCGCGGAACTGCACATCAATGACTTCGACGACTATGTGAAATTCCTGCCGAGCGTGTCCTACCAGACCTTCGGGCCTGGTTACGCGCTCGTTTACATGCGCGGGGTCGCAAGCGGCGGCGACGGCAATCACTCGGGCTCACAACCGAGCGTCGGCATTTACCTCGACGAGCAACCGATCACGACGATCCAGGGCGCGCTGGATGTGCATCTCTACGACGTCGCGCGCGTCGAGGCGCTCGCGGGCCCGCAGGGCACGCTTTACGGCGCGAGTTCGCAGGCCGGCACGATTCGCATCATCACGAACAAGCCGGACTCGAGCGGCTTCTCGGCCGCCTATGGCCTTGAAGGTAATGTCGTGTCCGGTGGCGACAGCGGATATCTCGCCGAAGGCTATGTCAACGTTCCTCTGGGCGAGAAGGCCGCAGTCCGCCTGGTCGGCTGGGCGCGGCATGATGCCGGTTACATTGATAACGTGTCTGGCACGCGCACCTGGCCCAGCACCGGGGGCCTGTTCCTCGACAGCACGGCGCTGGCAGAGAAGAACTTCAACGACATCGACACGGTCGGCGCGCGCGCAGCACTCCGAATAGACCTCAACGACAACTGGACCGTGACGCCCAGCGTCATGATGCAGAATCAGGAGGCCAATGGCGTCTTCGGCTACGACCCGCTCATCGGCGACCTGAAAGTCATCAAGTTCTACCCGGACAACTCGAAGGACGACTGGGTACAAGCGGCGCTGACGATCGAAGGCAAGATCGGCAGCCTGGATGTCGTCTACGCCGGCGCCACACTCGACCGCGACGGCGACGTTGACGCCGATTACACGGTCTACTCTTATTTCTACGATTACTTCAGCTCCTATTCCTCGCTGTACCTTGTAGACGACAGCGGCGGCCCAACCGCAGGCCAGTTCATTCAGGGCTCGGACCGCTACAAACGCTATAGCCACGAACTGCGCATCTCGACGCCCGCTGACAAACGGCTTCGCTTCGTCGGCGGCCTGTTCACACAGCGCCAGGAGCACGACATTCAGCAGCGCTACCTGATCGACAATCTCGCCGCAGCGCTAGAGGTCACCGGTTGGGACGATACGGTGTGGCTGACCAAGCAGTTCCGCGTCGACAAGGACGAGGCGGCTTTCGGCGAACTGAGTTATGACATTACGGACCAGCTGACCGCGACGGGCGGCGTGCGCTTCTTCAAGTCCGATAATTCCATGACCGGATTCTTCGGCTATGGAGATTGGGGCTTTTCATCCAATGGCGAAGCCGCCTGTTTCACGCCGATCGTGCCGTTCCGCGGCGCACCGTGCACGACGCTGGCCAACACTGTCAAGGAGGACGACCACATCAGCAAGCTGAGCCTTTCGTACAAGTTCGACGATGACCGGATGATCTACGCGACCTGGTCGGAAGGTTTCCGACCCGGCGGCACCAACCGCCGCGCGGGCCTGCCGCCCTATCTCGCAGACTTCCTGACCAATTACGAGGTGGGCTGGAAGACGACCTGGGCGGATGGCCGCTTGCGATTCAACGGCGCGCTGTTCTCCCAGGACTGGAAGGATTTCCAGTACGCGCTGCTGGGCGCGAACGGACTCACAGAGATCAACAATGCCGCGCAAGCCCGCATCCAGGGCCTTGAGGCCGACGTGACCTGGGCCGCAACCGACCGGCTCATGATTTCCGGCGGCATCGCGTTGACCGACACCAAGCTGACCGATAACTACTGCGGCTTCCTCGATCAGAATGGCCGGCCCGAGTCGCGCAATCCATGCCCATTCACCTTCGATGACGACGATGACCCCCTCACCCCGGATATAACCGTGTTGCTCGACCCCCAGGCATTCAAAGGCACCGAACTCCCCGTTACGCCAAAGTTCAAGGCCAACCTGACCGTGCGCCAGGAGTTCAACATCGGCAGCTTCGAGGCATGGTGGCGCGCTTCGGTAGTCCATCAGGGCAAGCGTCGCGCCGACCTGCGCGACTTCGAGAATGGCATCCTGGGTGACCAACCCAGTTACGAGCTCGCGGACTTCTCGCTTGGTCTCGCGAAGGACAGCTATTCAGTGGAGCTGTTCGTCAGTAACGCCTTCGACGAACGGCCGGTCCTGTACCGCTTTTCGCAATGTGCAGAGGCTGTCTGCGGTTTTGAGCCGTTCGTCGTGACGTCGCCGCCGCGCACGATCGGACTGAAGTTTTCGCAAAAGTTCGGAAACTGACCCGTCCATAGCCCCGCCCCCCGGCCGGGGGCGGGGCTTTTATTTTCCGATGCAGAAGCCCGCGAAAATGGCGCCCAACAGCGCATCGCTCGTGACTTCTCCGGTGATTTCGCCCAGCGCCTGATGGGCAAGGCGCAACTCCTCCGCGACCAGTTCGAAAGCCGCGCGTTCGCGCAGCCTGGCAGCGGCGGATTTCACCAGGCCTTCGGACCGCGCGAGCGCATCGAGATGTCTTCGCCTGGCTGAAAACACCCCGGCGTCGCCCGCGCGATAGCCGGCCGCCGTCTTCAGTCGTTCGCGTAGTTCTGGGAGCCCCGCGCCGGTCAGCGTGGAAATCGCAATGCCCGCATGGCCCGCGGGTGGCGCGGCTATGTCAATCTTGTTCCACACAGCCAAAACCGGCGGATCGCTCGCCACTGCTTCCAGTTCGCCCGGCTCAGCGCCTGCGCTTGAATCGATCAGGTAGAGCACGAGATCCGCGCGGCGCATCTCGGCGCGTGCCCGGCGAACCCCCTCTGCCTCGATGACATTCCCGATGTCGCGCAGGCCCGCCGTGTCGACCACATGAATCGGCAGGCCATCGATGTTGATGCGCTCACGCAGCAGGTCGCGCGTCGTGCCGGCGATGCCGGTCACGATCGCCGCGTCATGGCCGGCAAGCGCATTCAGCAGGCTCGACTTGCCGGCATTCGGGCGCCCCGCGATCACGACGGTCAGCCCTTCCGACAGTGCGCGGCCCTGGCTCGCGGCGCGCCCGATTCGATCGAAACGTGCCGTGATGTCAGACAGCCGGCCGCTTACCGCGGGGCCGTCCAGGAATTCCGCGTCCTCGTCCGGAAAGTCGATCGCGGCCTCGACAAAGACGCGCAGCTCCATGATCTGCGTCGCAAGCGCCATTACCTCCCGCGAGAACTCTCCGGCGAGCGATCCCATCGCCGCGCGCGCCGCTTCCGCAGAACCCGCCCCGATCAGATCCGCAATGGCCTCGGCTTGCGCGAGATCGATCTTGTCATTCCGGAAAGCCCGCTCGCTGAATTCGCCGGGCCGCGCCGGCCTCGCGCCAAGTTCGACGGCGCGCCGGATAATCAGGTCGATCACGACCGGGCCGCCGTGGCCGTGAAGTTCCAGGACGTCTTCGCCGGTGAATGATCGCGGTGCCGGGAAGAAGAGCGCGAGACCGGTATCGATCGCTCGGCCATCCGCATCGGCAAAGGCCGCGGTATCCGCGTATCGCGGCTGCAGCACGCGGCCCAGCATGGATTCTGCAATCGCGCGTGTCGCGGGCCCGGAAATCCGCACGATTCCGATGCCGCCGCGCCCGGGCGGCGTTGCCGCCGCAACGATAGTGTCGTTGTCGCCGGTCATCGGGGGGTGGTTGCGACCACGATCGGGCCCTCAACGTGCACCGTGCGCGTCGGAAACGCGAACCCGATGCCCTCCTTCGCGAATGCATGCACAAGCTGCAGATTGATTGCCTGTTGGATGTCCATGTACTTCCTGTAGCCCGGATCGAGCACCCAGTACACGACCTCGAAGTTGTACGCCGATTCGCCCAGCTCCTTGAAGTGTGCGCGCTCGAGGCGCGCCGCCCCCAGCGCGCCGATGATCTCACCGACGATTGCCGGGATTCTGGCGAGCTTATCCGGCGGTGTTTCATAGAGAACGCCGAAACCGAACAGAACCCGCCGCTCCTGCATCTGCTGGTAATTTCGGATCCTGGATTTCAGCAGGTCACCGTTCGCAATGACGATCTGTTCGCCGCTCAGGCTCCGGATGCGCGTGGTCTTCAGGCCGACGTGCTCAACGGTACCCTGCGCATCATCGACGACGATGGAGTCACCGATTACGAACGGCTTGTCGATGACGATCGACAGGGAGGCGAAAAGATCGCCGAGGATATTCTGCGCGGCCAGCGCCACCGCGATACCGCCGACACCAAGCCCCGCAATCAGCGCCGTGACGTTGACCCCAACGTTGTCGAGCGCAAGCAACAGGACGGTGGCCCATACGATTGTCCTGCCGATGAATCGCAATACCGAAAGCCCGGTAGCGGCCGGGGCGTCCAGCGCAGGCGCGCGTTGTTGCGACTTGCCGATCCAGAATTCCAACAACCGTGAAAGCCATAGCCCCGCCTGGACCAGCAGCGCGAGCGTTGCCGCCACGGCCATGAGCGTAACCATCCGTTCCGGCAGATCGAGGTATTTGCTCCCGACATAAATCGCCGGCACGGTCAACAGCCACAGGCGCGTGCTGCGCAGGGCGTCCACCACGGAATCGTCCAGCACCCCGGCGGTTCGGCCCGCCACGACAGTCAGGCGGTGCACGACCAGCCACCTGACCAGCGCGGCAATAATCACCAGCCCGGCGGCAACGCCAGCTGCGTATAGCCAGCCAATCAATGGATTTCCAAGCAGGATTTCGTCCATGCGCTTCCGCGCCTCCGGTTGCGCGGCAGAATCTCATGCGCGCCGATTTCGCCGCTCAGCCGCTGCGGCGTTTCTTGTCTTCCGCCTCGACCACGCGGTTGATCTTCCACTGCTGCGCAATGGAGAGAAGCGTGTTCGTGAGCCAGTACAACACAAGGCCGGCGGGGAACCACATGAACATGCCAGTCATCACCACCGGCATGAATGCGAATATTTTTGCCTGCACAGGATCGGGTGGCGTCGGGTTCAGCTTGAACTGCCCGAACATCGCTGCGCCCATCAGGATCGGCAATATGAAATACGGATCGCGCGCCGAAAGATCCTGGATCCAGCCCATGAAAGGCGCCTGGCGCATTTCGACGCTTTCGAGCAGCACCCAGTAAAACGCGAGGAAAAACGGAATCTGGACGAGCACCGGAAGGCAACCCGCGACCGGATTGATTTTTTCGCGCTTGTAGAGTTCCATCATCGCGCGCGCCTGGCCCTCGCGGTCGTCCTTGTACCGTTCCTGGACCGTCTTGAGCCGCGGCGCGACGGTGCGCATCTTCGCCATCGAGCGCCCACTCGTTTCCGACAGCTTGTAGAACACGAGCTTGATCAAGAGCGTGACGATGATGATGGTCCAGCCCCAGTTGCCGATCAGCCCGTGGACCTTTGACAGGATCCAGAACAGCGGCTGCGCGAGGATCGTCAGCTTGCCGTAGTCTGCCGAGCGCCTAAGCTCCGGCCCGGTCGCCTGCAACTGCTCCTGCAGCTTTGGCCCGACGAATACTTTCTCTGTCAGCTCGAGGTTTCCGCCCGCCGGCACGGCGTGTGCGGGCCCGACCACGCGCAACAGGAAATCACGATCCTTGACGCGCAGCTCGTACTGATAGGGCTGCCCGGCCGCCGGCACGATTGCTGCGACAAAATGATGCTGAAGCGCGGCGACCCAGCCATTCGTGATCGACCGCGAAAGCGTCTGGTCTTCTTCATCTTCGATGTCGAGCTTCTGGTAGGTCTCGCCGTCATAGATCGCCGGGCCGCGGAATGCGTAGGTTTCCACATTCCACATCGAGCGCTTGACCTCCTGCCAATGGCGCAGCAACTGTGCATAGGAGGCGAGTCTGATGGGCTCGGTGCCCGTATTCGTCACGCGATACTGGATTTCGACGGCGTAGCCACCGCGGTGAAGCACGAAAGTCTTGGTCACCGAAAGACCGGAGCCATCCGACCAGCTGAGCGGCACGCGGAGTTCATCCGCGCCTTCGGCCAAGCGGTATTCCGGCCTTTCCGAGCTGAATTCGGCCTTGTGGTTCGGCTCGGCGCGACCAGCCTCGCCGCTCGTCAGGCCCGACTGGAACACGAACTGCGAATCTTTCGAATCGGTGTTGAACAATCGCACCGCTGTCGTCGGGTCGTCCTTCTCGCGCGGATATTTGAGCAGGTCGGCGCGGATGAACTCGCCCCCCGCCAAATTCAGTTCCAGGTCCAGCACATCGGTGACAACGTGGATCTTGCCCGAACCGACCGTCGGCGCTTCCGGCTGGCCGATTTCCGGCGCGGCTGCCGCCGGCGTTTCGCCCGACACGCTCGGCAATTCATCGGCGAGCGCACCATCCGCCGGCTCCGTTCCTGGTCCCGCAGCTGAATCCGCGGGCACTGCCGTCGATTGTGCTTCAGGTGCCGCCTGTGGCACGGCGGCGTCTTTCATCCAGGCTTCAACGTTGAGCCACAGGACGAGCAGCAATCCGACCCACAGGAAAATACGCTGCTGTTCCATCAGCCGCGGCCCCCGGGCACCGGGTCGTGGCCAGCCGCGCCCCAGGGATGGCAGCGGCAGATTCGCCTGACCGACAGCCAGCCGCCCCGCAGCGCGCCATGCTTTTCGATGGCTTCCAGCGCGTAAGCGGAACAGCTCGGGTGATAGCGGCAGTTGCTGCCGAGCATCGGGCTGATCAGCCAGCGGTAAAGGTGTATCGGCAGCTGCAGCAGCGCTTTCATCATCAGGCCCGGATTTCCCGCCACAGGCGTTCGAGACTCGCGAAAACCTGCGCGTTGCTGGCGCTTCGCACCCCGGACCTAGCGATCACGAAAATATCCACGGCTGGCAACTCCTGCCGGCGCAAACGGAATGACTCCCGGATCAGCCGCCGCACGCGGTTTCGCGTGACAGCCGCGCCAACCGCACGTACACCGACCGCCATGCCGATCCGCGCGCCGCCGAGACCATTCTCAATCCATTGGACCGAGAACAGCGAATTGGACTGCCGGCTCCTGCTCTTGCGCGCACGCTCGAACTCGGCGGCGGTGCAGAGCTTCTGGCCGGCCCGCAGAACCGCTCGTCCTGACGTAATTCCACTCGTCAGCGGAGTTCGGTGACAGCCAGGCGCTTGCGGCCCTTCGCGCGGCGACGCTTCAGGACCTGCCGGCCCTTTTTGGTCGCCATGCGCGCGCGGAAGCCGTGCGTGCGCTTGCGCTTGATCTTGCTTGGCTGGTAGGTGCGCTTCATGGCGGCGGCCCCAAACCTTTGAAAAGTAAAGGCCTGCAGATGCAGGCAAAGGGCGGCAAGGGTACGGAGCGCCGCTCTCGCTGTCAACCGATCCGGGCTGTGGATAACTCTGGCGCGACCCCGGGCGCGGTTATAGACTCGACAGCCTTCCGTTCCTCCATTTGCCTGCGAGAGGAGTTGCTCGTGCAGGGCTCGCTTTGGCACCACTGTCTGCGCCAACTGGAAAACGAGGTGCCCGAGCAGCAATTCAGCACCTGGGTGCGGCCGCTGCAGGCCGTCGAGCGCGACGGCGCGCTCGTGCTGCTGGCACCGAACCGCTTCGTCGTTTCCTGGATCGAGCTGAACCTCTTCAGCCGCATCGAGCAACTGGTCGCCGCGGCGAGCAATGGCCAGGAAACCCGGGTCCTGCTCAAGGTCGGCTCGCGCCGCGAGGATGCGCCACCGGTCGCCGCCCCCACCACCGGCGCCCGCAAGCGCGAGACACAGATCGTCGGCGGCCGCTTCAACCCCGATTTCACCTTCGCGACATTCGTCGAAGGCAAGAGCAACCAGCTGGCGCGCGCGGCCGCCGTGCAGGTCGGCGAAAACCCCGGCAAGGCCTATAACCCGCTGTTTATCTACGGGGGCGTCGGCCTGGGCAAGACCCACCTGATGCATGCGGCCGGCCACCTCATGCGCCAGCGCAACCCCACCGCACGCATTGCCTATGTGCACAGCGAGCGCTTCGTCAGCGACATGGTCCGCGCGTTGCAGCACAACAGCATCGCGGAATTCAAGCAAGCTTATCGGACCCTGGATGGCCTGCTGATCGACGACATCCAGTTCTTTGCCGGCAAGGACCGTTCCCAGGAAGAGTTCTTCCACACCTTCAACGCGTTGCTGGAGGGCCAGCAGCAGATCATCCTGACCTGCGACCGCTATCCCAAGGAGGTCGCGGGCCTCGAAGAACGGCTGAAATCCCGCTTTGGCTGGGGTTTGACAGTTGCCATCGAGCCGCCGGAGCTTGAAACCTGCGTCGCAATCCTGATCGGCAAGGCCCAGGCCGGCGGCGATACCCTGCCAGAAGAGGTCGCTTTTTTCATTGCCAAGCGGATCCGCTCGAATGTCCGCGAACTGGAAGGTGCGCTGCGCCGCGTGCTGGCCACCGCGCGTTTTACGGGCCGCCCGATCACGCTGGAGTTCGCGCGCGAGGCGCTGAAAGACCTGCTTGCCCTGCAGGATCGGCTGGTCACGATCGACAATATCCAGAAGACCGTCGCCGAGTACTACAAGATCCGCATGGCCGACATGCTTTCCAAGCGCCGCAGCCGCTCCATCGCGCGGCCCCGCCAGGTGGCCATGACACTCGCCCGCGAGCTGACGAATCACAGCCTGCCGGAGATCGGCGATGCCTTTGGCGGCCGCGATCACACGACTGTGCTGCATGCCTGCGACCGCATAAAAGATCTGCGCGACAGCGATCGCCGCGTGGGCGAGGATTACCTGAACCTGTTGAGAATCCTGACCGGTTGATGTGGATAATGTGTGCGGATGCTCTGGAGGATATTTGCTCCACAGCCGCTCCACAGGGGAGACAGAGGAACATCGCAGGAAACACGTGTGTTTGTACTTCGTGCAAGCCGTTGCGGTGCGTCAATTTATATGGGTTTTCCACCGAAAATGCTCTGCTCTATTACTACTACTATCATAAGAATCATTAATTCAAATCAGGTGCACAGATGAAATTCAGTGCTGAACGCGAACACCTGCTTGCCGCACTTCAGTCCGTCATCGGTGTCGTTGAGCGGCGCCAGACGATGCCGATACTGGCGAATCTATTGTTATCCGCGAAGCAGGGAAAGCTTTCGATCACGGCAACGGACCTCGAGGTGGAGCTCGTCGCCCAGGCGGAGATCAAGTCCGGTGTGGATGGGCAAATCACCCTCCCCGGCCGCAAGCTTCTGGATATCTGCCGCTCGCTGCCTGATGGCGTCACGCTGACATTCACGCAGGAAGGCGAAAAAGCGACCGTCCGCGGCGGCCGCAGCCGCTTCGTACTCGCCACGCTGCCGGCAGCCGATTTCCCAGTCATCGACGAGCTGGCCAAGCAACAAACACTGGAGCTCGGGCAGGCGGATCTGAAGCGCCTCCTGGACAAAACGCACTTTTCCATGGCCCAGCAAGACGTTCGCTACTATCTGAATGGGATGTTGCTCGAAACGGACGGGAAAATGTTGCGAACGGTCGCGACTGACGGCCATCGTCTGGCATTGTGCGAAATGGATCTGCCGTCAAAAGCACCGGTGCAGCAGGTCATCATTCCGCGCAAGGGTATCCTGGAGTTGCAGCGCCTGCTGGGCACGGAAGGCAATGTTTCCGTCACAGTTGGGACCAATCACGTTCGCGCCCAGATCGGCGACGTTCGCTTCACTTCGAAGCTCATTGACGGCAGGTTCCCGGAGTACAGCCGGGTCATTCCGGCCGCTTCGCCAAAGGCGGTCGTTGCAGACCGGGAAATGCTGCGCGCGGCCCTGCATCGGACATCGATCCTGGCCAACGAGAAATACCGCGGCATCCGGCTGGCCCTGAAGAAGAATTCCCTGACACTGCAAGCGCACAATCCCGAGCAGGAAGAGGCCGAGGAACAGGTCGAGGTGAGCTACAAAGGCGATGATCTCGAGGTCGGTTTCAACGTGACCTACCTGCTCGAGGCCCTCGCTGCGGTAGATGGGGCCGAGGTGGAAATCGGCGTGACCGACGGAAATTCGAGCTGTCTCGTGCGTGCGCCAGGCGTCAGCAGCGCCCGCTACGTCGTGATGCCCATGAGGCTGTAAGGGGCGCGATGCCCCTCAGCTGGTTTCGCGCCGAACAATTCCGCTGTCTGGCGTCGGTCGAGCTGGAGCTGGATCCGGTCGCGAACGTCTTTGTCGGTCCAAACGCATCCGGCAAGACCAGCCTGCTTGAGGCGGCTTTTTTCCTGGGTCGCGGCCGATCTTTTCGCAGTCGGCAGCGCGACACGCTGATTCGGCACGGCCAGGACGCCTTCGTGCTGGCCGGCCGCAGCAGCGGCGGTGTATCGCCCGTGATGCTCGGCGTACGTGCACGGCGCAATGGAACGGAATGGCAGGCGGGCGGCGCACCGGCCGCTGGTGTGGCCGCGCTTGCCGAGCAATTCCCGGCCCAAGTCATCGACCCGGAAATCCATAAGCTGCTTGAAGAAGGCCCGGGCCGGCGCCGCCGCTTTCTCGACTGGGGGGTGTTCCACGTGGAACCAGCCTTCCTGAGCACCTGGCGGCGCTATCACCTGGCGCTCCGGCAACGAAACGCGGCGCTGAAGCAGGACCGTGGCGATAGCGATCTGGCGGCATGGGAGCAGGAGCTGGCGGCCAGTGGCGAAGAACTGGTGCGGCAGCGGGAAGTTTATCTGGCGCGATTGCGGGACCCGCTGGAGGCGATTGGCAAAGCCCTGCTGGGCAGTCCGATCACCCTGGTACACAGCCGCGGGTGGGACGAAAAAAGGCCGCTACTCGAGGCGCTTGAGGCTGACAGAGCCCGGGACCGCCGCTATCGCGCAACTCAGGCGGGGCCGCACCGTGGCGATGCAGCAGTTGAGGTGGGCGGACGCGC
The DNA here is from genome assembly GCA_032127975.1 of Steroidobacteraceae bacterium. Classification (GTDB taxonomy): domain Bacteria; phylum Pseudomonadota; class Gammaproteobacteria; order Steroidobacterales; family Steroidobacteraceae; genus SCUD01. The sequence continues at coordinate 12,519 of JAQBHG010000068.1, read as the reverse complement.
TGCCAAGGACCGAGTATCACGGGGCCAGCAGAAGCTGGTGGCCGCGGGCCTGATGCTGGCGCAGTTACAGGTCCAGGAGCAGGAGCGCCCCGGGCGCTCAGCGCTTTTGCTGGATGATCCTGCTGCGGAACTCGACCGCGAAAATCTTGGCTTGCTCATGGCTGCGGTGCGCAGGGTGCCGGCCCAGATCTGGGTTACGTCATTGCGCGGCGATATCCCGGGGCTGCCCGGGCGGGGCCGGGTGTTCCACGTGGAACAGGGCACCATCCGGCCAGGGTGAGTGGGTCGGGTGTTCCACGTGGAACATGCCGGGGCGCTTATCCACAGCAGCGAATCCCGCGCGGCTTTGCTATGCGCGCGGACGCGGACCCAGGTCGCGAGAACGCGCCGCGACCGCCCAGATCCAGCGCACAAGACACCCCGACGGTTTATTTTGCATCGCAAAATAAGACCCGCAGAATGCGGGGGAAAAGGCGGTCTTTTCCACAGATTCATCCACAAGCGACAGCCTGCCCCCCGCAGCCCCCCTCAGTTAAGCCAAGCAACTGAAAAACAAAGCAAAAACCAAGATTCTCGTGCTAGTATTCGGTGATTATGCAGCCAGGCCCCCAGGTGTCCGCCGAGGACAACTACGACTCCACTAAAATCAAGGTGTTACGAGGCCTCGAAGCCGTCCGCAAGCGGCCCGGCATGTACATCGGCGATACGGACGACGGCACGGGCCTCCACCACATGGTTTTCGAGGTCGTGGATAACGCCATCGACGAGGCCCTGGCGGGCTACTGCGACCGCATCGTCGTGACGATTCATGCGGACGAATCGGTGACCGTGCAGGACAACGGCCGCGGCATTCCGACCGACATCCACAGCGAAGAAGGCCGCTCCGCCGCCGAGGTCATCATGACCGTGCTGCACGCGGGCGGAAAATTCGACGACAACTCGTACAAGGTCGCCGGAGGATTGCATGGTGTCGGCGTTTCCGTCGTCAACGCGCTGTCCGGCGCGCTGACACTCTCGATCGCGCGCGACGGCAAGCTGCACCGCCAACAATATCGCCTGGGCGAGCCGCTCGGCCCGCTCGCCGTGGTCGGCTCCACGGCTGAGCGCGGCACGAAGGTGCGATTCAAGCCGAGCAACACGATTTTCACGAACACGACATTTTCCTACGAGTGGCTGGCGAAGCGCCTGCGCGAACTGTCGTTCCTGAATTCGGGCGTGCGCATCCAGCTCATCGACGAGCGCGAGGACAAGAACGATGTCTTCGAACACCAGGGCGGTGTCAGCGCGTTCGTGCAATATCTCAATCGCAGCCGCACGGCCATACACCCGAATATCTTCTATTTTCAGGGCCAGGAAGGCCCGATTTCGGTCGAGGTGGCCGCGCAGTGGAACGACTCCTACCAGGAGTCGATGTACTGCTACACGAACAACATTCCACAGAAGGACGGCGGCACGCATCTTGCAGGATTCCGTGCGGCGCTGACGCGAAAGATCAACGACTTCATCGAGAAGGAAGGCCTCGCGAAACGCGAAAACGTCTCGCTGACGGGTGACGATGCGCGCGAGGGCATGACGGCGATCCTCTCGATCAAGATGCCGGACCCGAAGTTCTCGTCGCAGACCAAGGACAAGCTCGTGTCATCCGAGGTCAAGGGCGCGGTGGAGTCCGTCGTCGCGCAGAAACTAGGCGAATTCCTGCTCGAACGACCGGCCGATGCGAAAGGGATCTGCGTGAAGATCATCGATGCGGCGCGGGCCCGCGAAGCGGCGCGCAAGGCGCGCGAGATGACGCGGCGCAAGGGCGCGCTGGACGCCTCGGGCCTGCCCGGCAAACTTGCCGACTGCCAGGAGAAAGACCCCGGAAAATCCGAGATTTTCCTGGTCGAGGGCGAATCCGCCGGCGGTTCCGCGAAACAGGGTCGGGACCGGCGCACGCAGGCCGTGCTGCCGCTGAAGGGGAAGATCCTGAATGTCGAGAAGGCGCGTTTCGACAAGATGCTGTCGTCGCAGGAAGTGGTGACGCTCATCAGCGCGCTCGGCACGGGCATCGGCCATGATGACTTCGATGCCGAAAAACTGCGCTATCACCGTGTGATCATCATGACCGACGCGGACGTGGACGGTTCGCACATCCGCACCCTGTTGCTGACCTTCTTCTACCGGCAAATGCCGGAGCTGATAGCGCGAGGCCACATCTACATTGCGCAGCCGCCGCTGTTCAAGATCAAACGCGGCAAGCAGGAGCTATACGTCAAGGACGAGGCCGAACTCGATCAATTGCTGCTGACAAGCGCGCTCGACGGCGCGGCGCTTTTCGTGAATCCGGACGCGCCGCCCCTGGCCGGGTCGGGGCTTGAAATGCTGGCCAGGCAGTACATGGATGTCAGGGCCATCATCAGCCGCTGGTCACGGCGCTACGATCGGCGCCTGCTGGAGCAGCTGCTTTCGATGCGCCCGGTCGGCGAGCAGCAATTCGCGGACGCGGCCTGGCTCGAGGGCTGGGCCAAGGAACTCGAGGCGCGCCTCAATGCTGATGGCAGCCTCGTTCACGGCTATCGGCTTTCAGTGCGCCGGAACGAGGAGGGCGCACCGCTGCGCGTCGATATTGCGCGCACCGAGCATGGCGTGACGGCGGAGAAACACCTGCAGCGGGAGTTCTTCGAATCCGCCGAATACGCGCGCATCGCCGAACTCGGCACGACGCTCAACGACTTCATCGGCCCCGGGGCGTACATGACGCGCGGCGACGAGCGGCAGGAAGTTTCCGCATTCCCGGAGGCGATGGGCTGGCTGCTGGAACAGGCGCGCAAGGGCCAGACCATTCAGCGCTACAAAGGTCTCGGCGAGATGAACCCCGCCCAACTCTGGGAAACGACGATCAACCCGGAGGTGCGGCGCCTGCTACAGGTGCGCGTCGAGGATGCGGTTGCGGCGGACGACATTTTCACGACGCTGATGGGCGATGCGGTCGAACCGCGGCGCGAATTCATCGAGAAGAACGCGCTCTACGTCGTCAATCTGGACGTCTGATCCGGTTTTTCAGTGGGTTGGGGTATTTTCGGATGTTTATAAACATCCGAAATCCAGGGTTGTTTCCGGTATCCAACCGACAGAAGCGGCGACCACATCTGGAAAAATGCCGCGGTTGAAATCGTCGAGCACGACGCCGCGAATTTCCAATGATGCGCACGCCCGCTAAAGCGCCGCGACGCTGATCTCGCGCATCGTTGATTCGATCCAGGTCTGCACCTCGGCATTCAACGCGCGGGGGTCGCGGCCAGTCGTTTCGATCGGTGGCCCGATCACAACGCGGATCAGCCCTGGCTTTTTCAGCAGGCCGCGCCGCGGCCAGAAGTCACCGGCATTGTGCGCAACCGGAATTACTTTCGCGCCTGTCTGCGAGGCGAGCAGCGCGCCCGACATGCCGTACTTGCGGGTCTCGCCTGGCTCGACGCGCGTGCCTTCGGGAAAGACCATCACCCAGACGCCAGCCGCAAGGCGCGCGCGGCCCTGGTCGAGAATCTGGTTCACGGCGCGGTGGCCGGCGCCGCGGTCGATCGCGATGCCGCGCATCATCCAGGTTGCCCAGCCGACCAGCGGGATCCACAGGATCTCGCGCTTGTAAACCCAGGCCGCCGGCGGAAAGATGATCATCTGCGCCATTGCTTCCCAGGCTGAGGCGTGTTTCCACATCGAGATGTGCGCGCCCTCGCGCGGGATGTTTTCGTGACCCTCGACCACCCAGTCGAGGCCGCACAGGGTTTTTGCGAGCCACATGTTCGAGCCCGCCCAACCGCGCGCGAAGGGGTACAGCAGGCGAAATGGCAGCCAGCCGACAAGCGTGATCAGCGCGCCCCAGGCGAACGATCCCGCGAACAAAAGTGTCGTGTAAACGAGCGACGCGAGCCACTGCAGGGGGGCAATCCGGCGCCACCGCGCAGTTCTGCTGGGCCGGCCAGGGGAATTGTCTTTGAATGCCATCAGTTGAATGAAATATGGATGCTTATAGACATCCGGAATAATAGGCTTTTCAGCCTGGCAGGCGCGATAAATTGGCGGTGTGCTGGAATAATCGCTGCAGGGCCGCGAGCAAGGCGAGGCGGTTTGCGCGAACCGCCGGCTCATCCGCCATGACCATCACGCGATCGAAGAACGTGTCCACGAATGGCCGCAGAGTGGCGAGCCGGCGCATCGCGTCGCCATAGCGCCGCCCCGCGATTGTTCCCTCGATTTCCACGCGCAGTTCATCAAGCGCCGCGGCGAGTTGCCGCTCGGCCGGATCGGACAGCAGTTGCTGGTCCACGCGCAGGCTGGCCTGTTCGCCGGACTTGCGCAGAATGTTTCCGATGCGCTTGTTGGCCGCGGTCAAGCTTGCCGCTTCCGGCAGCGCGAGGAACGCTACCAACGCGCGCAGGCGATCATCGAAATCGAGCGGCGACACCGGGCGCATATCGAGCACGGCATCGAACATCTCGGTCGTAACGCCCGGCGCGCCCTCGAGATACCAGGCACGCAGCCGCTCCATCATGAACCCGTAGACCTCGTCCACGACGGTGTCCGCAACCGCGAGCGGCTTGCCATCCGCCAGGCGTTGCATGTCGGCTCGCACCGATTCCAGCGCCGCAGCTATCAGTTCACGGAGATCCATGCCGACGCGTCTTTCGATCAGGATGCGCAGCAACCCAAGAGCCGCCCTGCGTAGGCCAAACGGATCCTTTGCGCCGGTCGGTTTCTGGCCGATCGCGAATATGCCGACGATGGTGTCCAGCTTGTCGGCCACAGCGAGCGCGAGCCCGGCGCTGGTGGCGGGCACGGCATCGCCCGCGTAGCGCGGCAGGTATTGCTCGGCGATGGCGGCCGCGACTTCGGCGGATTCGCCGTCATGCGTTGCGTAATAACGGCCCATGACGCCCTGCAGCTCCGGGAACTCGCCGACCATCCCGGTCAGCAGGTCGCATTTCGCAAGCTCCGCGGCGCGCTGGGCCGGAGCCACGTCATTGCCGGCAAGCGCGGCGATCTGGCCAGCGAGGGCGGTAATCCGGGCGGTCTTGTCGGAAAGCGAGCCCAGGCGGGCCTGAAAAGTCACCGCCCGCAGGGCTTCGCCGCGCGAAGCAAGGGTCTGTTTGCGGTCGGCGGCATAGAAGAATGCGGCGTCAGCGAGGCGTGGTCGGACCACACGCTCGTTGCCCGTGCGCACCTGCGCGGGATCGCGGCTTTCAATATTGGCAACCGCGACGAAAAGCGGCAGCAGCCCGCCCGCGGCCGAACGCGCGGGGAAGTAGCGTTGGTGGTCCTGCAGGGTCGCGATCAGCACTTCCGGCGGCAACTCGAGAAAGCGCGCGTCAAAAGTGCCGGCGATGGGAACCGGCCATTCGCACAGCGCCGTCACCTCGTCGAGGACGGACGGATCGATCATTGCCTCGCCGCCAGCCTCCCGGGCGGCGGCGACGACGCCTGCCGCGATGCGTTCGCGCCGCGCGGCGAAGTCCACCAGCACGAAACCGCGCTTCTCCAGGGCGGCGACATAACCGCCGGGCGAACGCAGCACGATCGGTTTCGGGGCATGAAAGCGGTGGCCGCGGGTCGTGCGTCCCGACTTGAGACCGAGGAGCTCGCAGTCGACTACGTCGCCGCCATGCAACATGACGACCCAATGCGCCGGCCGGACAAACTCGACCGCGCCCGCGCCCCAGCGCATACGGCGGGCAATTGGAAGGCCGTCGAGCGCCCGCTGGACGATGCCGGGGAGGAGTTGCACCGCCGGCGCCCCGGGGCGCGTGACGGAGCAGAACAGGAAATCGCCTTTTGGTTCGCTCACGCGCGTCAGCACGGCGACCGCAACACCGCAGGATTCGGCGAAGGCGAGCGCTGCGCGTGTCGGCTCGCCGCCCGTATCGAAAGCGGCGGAAACCGGCGGGCCGCGGCGCTTGAGATTTTGCTCGCCCTGGGCATCGGCCAGCCGGCGCACGAATACCGCGAGGCGCCGGGGCGTCGCATAAGCTTCGGCCTTGCCGTGCGCCAGGCCGGCGCCATCGAGGCCGGAAGTCACGCCATCCCGGAATGATTCCGCGAGCGCCCGCAGGCTCTTCGGCGGCAGTTCCTCCGTGCCAATTTCAACCAGGAAATCGCGCCGCTTCACTTGGCCGCCCCCCGCAGCAGCGGAAAGCCGAGCGATTCACGGCTTGCGTGGTAAGCAGCGGCGACGGCACGCGCCAGCGCGCGCACCCGGAGGATGTAGCGCTGACGCTCGGTGACCGAAATCGCCTTGCGCGCATCCAGCAGGTTGAAGGCGTGCGACGCCTTCAGCACCTGCTCGTAAGCCGGCAGCGGCAGGCTCGCCGCGAGCAATGTTCCGCAGGCCTGCTCACGGCGCTCGAACTCGGCGAAAAGCGCCGCCGTGTCGGCGTGCTCGAAATTGTAGGCGGATTGCTCGACCTCGTTCTGGTGGAACACATCGCCGTAGGTCACGCGCCCGGTCGGGCTGTCGGTCCAGACGAGGTCGTAGACGCTTTCGACACCCTGCAGGTACATCGCGAGGCGCTCGAGGCCGTAGGTGATCTCGCCGGTCACCGGCCGGCAGTCGAGACCGCCGGCCTGCTGAAAATAGGTGAATTGCGTGACTTCCATGCCGTTCAGCCAGACTTCCCAGCCGAGGCCCCAGGCGCCGAGCGTCGGCGACTCCCAGTTGTCCTCGACGAATCGGATGTCGTGGATCAGTGCGTCGATGCCGAGCGCGGCGAGCGAGCCCAGGTAGCGCTCGATGATGTCGTCTGGCGACGGCTTCATGACGACCTGAAACTGGTAGTAGTGCTGTAGCCGGAACGGATTGTCGCCGTAACGGCCGTCGGCCGGCCGGCGGCTGGGCTGTACGTAAGCCGCGCACCACGGCTCGGGGCCGAGCGCGCGCAGGAATGTTGCGGTGTGGAATGTGCCCGCCCCCATTTCCATGTCGTAGGGCTGCAGCAGCACACAGCCCTGGCCTGCCCAGTAACGCTGCAAGGCCAGGATCAGGTCCTGAAAATTGCGCGGTGCCTGTGTTTTCGGTTTTTTCGGCATTCGATCGCGGCGCAGCAAAGGGCCGCCAAGTATAGCGGCGACCCGATCAGCCCGCGGCGCTGCGCGCGCTCCTGGCTGCGAGCAGGGGCCGGATTTCCGCGTCGGTCAGGTCGCGCCAGCGACCGGACGCGAGCGCGCCGAGCTGGATGTGCATGATCCGGACGCGCTGAAGGCTCTGCACGCGATAACCCAGCGCCGAGCACATGCGGCGGACCTGGCGGTTGAGGCCCTGGGTGAGTACGATCCGAAACGTGGCGGGGCCGGTCTTCGTGACAACGCAGGGCTTGGTCTTTTCGCCGCCGATTTTCACACCTCCCGCCATCATCGCGAGGAAGGTGGCCGTGACCGGGCGCTCGACGGTCACCAGGTATTCCTTCTCGTGACCGTGCTCGACGCGCAGGATCTCGTTGACGATATCGCCATTGTTCGTCAGCAGGATCAGTCCCTCGGAATCCTTGTCGAGCCGGCCGATTGGAAAGATCCGCTCGCGGTGGCCGATGAAGTCCACGATGTTGCCGGCCACATCGCGTTCGGTCGTGCAGGTGATGCCGCGCGGCTTGTTGAGCGCGATGTAGACAGCCTTGCGGCCAGCGGAAAGGGGCCCGCCGTCCACTAGCACGACATCGTTTTCCGCCACCTGCGTGCCGAGTACCGCCGACTTTCCGTTGACGGTGACCCGTCCGGCGGTGATCCAGGCATCGGCCTCGCGCCGCGAACAGGCGCCGCTCTCGCTGATGAATTTATTGAGGCGCATTGGCCGGCGATTGTGGCGATGGCGCGCCGATGCCGGGCAGATTTCTGATTGCACAAGATTGGTGCTACCCTGCTACATGGCGCACTATTTTCGTGCAGAAAGTGTTTTTGTCATATTTGTCGTAAATCATAAGTATTTGATGATTAACTAATTATTGGACAATTACTCGCTGGCATGCGATTTGCACCCTGATAGGGATCGCGAGCAATCGCCGCAAGAATTTCGGAGAAGATCATGACTGCCGCCGATGTCGTAAAACTGATCAAGGAAAAAGAAGCCAGCTACTGCGACCTGCGCTTCACGGACACGCGCGGCAAGGAACAGCACGTCACGATTCCGACGCGGCTCGTCGACGAGGATTTTTTCGTCGACGGCAAGATGTTCGACGGTTCGTCGATCGCCGGATGGAAGGGCATCAACGAGTCCGACATGATCCTGATGCCGGATCCATCGACCGCCATGATCGATCCGTTCTTCGAAGAAACCACGCTGCTGCTGCGCTGCGACGTGGTCGAGCCGATGACGATGCAGGGCTACGGCCGTGATCCCCGCTCGCTGGCGCGCCGCGCGGAGGCCTATCTTAAGTCCACCGGCATCGCCGACTCGGCGCTGTTCGGTCCCGAGAACGAATTCTTCATCTTCGACAGCGCCCGCTGGACCAACGAAATCAATGGTTGCAGCTATCACATCGATTCAGTGCAGGGCGCCTGGAATTCCGGCACGAGCTATGACGGCGTCAACCAGGCGCATCGCCCCAGCGTAAAGGGCGGCTATTTCCCGGTGCCGCCGGTGGATCGTTTTCAGGACATGCGCACGGCGATGTGCCAGGCGTGCGAAGAGCTGGGCCTGAGGGTCGAGGTGCATCACCACGAGGTCGGGACCGGCGGGCAGGGCGAGATCAACGTTTCCGCCAATACGCTGATGAAAAAGGGCGACGAAGTGCAGCTGCTGAAATACGCGCTGTGGAATGTGGCGCACGGCCACGGCAAGACGCTGACCTTCATGCCCAAGCCACTGGTGGGCGACAACGGCAGCGGCATGCACGTGCACCAGTCGCTGCAGAAAGGCGGCAAGGCGCTGTTTGCGGGCGACGGCTATGCGGGCCTGTCGGACATCGCTCTGTACTACATCGGCGGCATCATCAAACATGCGCGCGCGATCAATGCATTCACGAATCCTGGCACCAACAGCTACAAGCGCCTGGTGCCGGGTTTCGAGGCGCCGGTCATGCTTGCCTATTCGGCGCGCAACCGGTCGGCGTCGATCCGCATCCCCTGGGTTTCGAATCCAAAGGGCCGGCGCATCGAGGTGCGTTTCCCGGATTCGACTGCGAATCCGTATTTCGCATTCGCGTCGATGTTGATGGCGGGGCTAGACGGCATCCAGAACAAGATTCACCCGGGCGAGCCTTCAGACAAGGATCTCTACGACCTGCCGCGCGAAGAGGCAAAGAACATCCCGGAAGTCTGCCATTCCCTGGATATGGCGCTCAGCCATCTGGACAGCGACCGTGAGTTCCTGAAGCGGGGCGGCGTGTTTTCGGACGATCTGATCGACGCATATATCGGGCTCAAGCAGGCGGAAGTCACCCGGTTCCGGATGTCGACGCATCCGGTCGAATTCGACATGTATTACAGTCTCTGAGCCACGGGGTCGCGGCGGCAGGGACGGCGTTCACAAAATGCCGTTCCGGTTTTAGCAGTCCGGCGGAGTACGGGCTATGCTGTCCATATGCGCATAGCCCTCATTCTCGCTGCAATGTTGCTGTCCCTGGCGGCCGAGCCCCAGGAGATCTACCGGTGGGTGGACAAGGATGGTGTCGTCCATTACGCAGACCAGCCCGGCGCGGCCAACGCCGAGCGGGTGGAAATTGCGAATTACAATTCCTACGAATCGACACCGTCGGATCTTGGGGACACCTTCACCTACAGCCAGCCGGCGGCTTCGCCGCGTTACGATTCGCTGACCATCACGCAGCCGACGCCGGACGAGGTGTTTTTCGGCGCGGACGCTACCATCACCGCCGAAGCCGAGCTCGGCGGCACGCTGCAATCCGACCATACGCTGGTGTTCTTTGTGGATGGCAACCGGGTGGCGTCCGAGAGCGGCGGTCCTGTGCAACTCTCGAATCTCGAGCGCGGCATGCATTTCCTGCGCGCAGCGGTGCTCAATCAGAATGGCGCGCCCATCGTTTCGAGCCCGCAGATTTCGTTCCACGTCCGCATGCCTTCGATCAACAGCCCGCAGAGTCCGCAGGCACCCCGGCCGCCGAAACCGGTTCCAAAACCCGCAACCTGATCCACGCTGGCGTCCGAACGCCGCTTTCTGGTTCACGCCATGGCGCGTGAACCTCGAGGCGAGACGGGCGATTTCGATGCCGGCACGGTGCTTGACGCGATGGCGACTGCCGTCATCGTCGTCGATGGCGGGGACCGCATCAGCTGGCTCAACGCCGCGGCGGGCAACCTGCTCGCGACCGGGCCCGCGGCCGCCCGCGGGCGGCCGCTCGCATCCCTGCTCACGGACGGCGCGCAATTCGATTCGCTGATCTTGCGCAGCCGCGCAAGCGGCGAGCCGCTCGCGATGCGCGGCTTCGAGCTCGCGCCAGCCGCGAGGAGCGATGCGCACTACCAGGTGGATATCACGTTCACGCCGCTTGACGCGGCGCCTGTTGCAGGCGCGGGGCCGGACTCCGTGCTGGTCGAGATATCGGATACGACGCAGCCGGGCCGCATCACGCGGGACACGGCGCTCCTCGCACAGCAGGGCGGCAGCCGTGTCATGGCGCGACAACTCGCCCACGAGATCAAGAACCCGCTCGGCGGCCTGCGCGGCGCGGCGCAGCTGCTGGAGCGTGAACTGCCGAACGAGGAACTGAAGGAGTACACGCGCGTAATCATCGGCGAGGCCGACCGCCTGTGCGCGCTGGTGGATGGCCTGCTGGGTCCCGCGCGGCCGATGCGGCGTGAGCCGGTCAATGTGCACGAACTGATCGATCACGTTTACAGGCTGGCGCGCGCCGAAGCGCCCACTGGCGTCGTGATCGAACGAGACTACGATCCGAGCCTGCCATTGCTTGCGCTCGACCGTGATCTCATGGTGCAGGCTATGCTGAACCTGGCGCGAAACGCGGTGCAGGCCCTGGGCGAGCACGGCGAACTGACCATGCGCAGCCGGGCACTGACGCACGCAACGATCGGCGCCGAAAGGCATCGTATCGTTGCATCACTGCAATTCGAGGACAACGGGCCGGGTGTGCCGGCGGAACTCGGCGAGACGATTTTCTATCCGCTAGTGACGGCGCGTCCGGAAGGCACGGGCCTTGGCCTCGCGGTCGCGCAGGACATCGCGACGCGCCACGGCGGAATCATCGAGTTCGACAGCCGCCCGGGACGCACCGTGTTCTCGCTGCTGCTGCCGATGGAGGGGAATCATGAACAGGCCGCTTGATGTCTGGCTGGTGGACGACGACGCGTCGATCCGCTGGGTCCTCGAGCGCGCGCTGCGCCAGGGCGGCTTGCTGCCGCGCTCCTTCGAGCAGGCGGACGGCGCGCTGGCCGCACTTACGCAGGGCGTGCCGGATGTGCTGATCACGGACATCCGGATGCCTGGCACCGGCGGGCTCAAGCTGCTGGAGCGTGTGCGGCGTGATCACCCCGGCCTTCCGGTCATCGTGATGACGGCGCACTCGGATCTCGACAGTGCGGTCGCCGCGTATCAGGGCGGCGCCTTCGAGTACCTGCCCAAGCCCTTCGACATCGACGAGGCCGTGGCACTCGTGCGCCGTGCCGCGACGCAGGGCGCTACGGGGCGCAGCGCCGAAATCTCGCCGGCCGCGATACCCGGCATCCTCGGTCATGCGCCGGTGATGCAGGACGTATTCCGTGCCATCGGCCGCCTGTCGCGCTCGAGCCTGTCGGTCCTGGTCACCGGCGAGTCGGGCACCGGCAAGGAACTGGTTGCGCGCGCGCTTCACCGCCACAGTCCGCGCGCAGCGGGCCCGTTCATCGCGCTCAACACGTCCGCGATCGCATCCGAGTTGCTGGAGTCCGAATTATTCGGGCACGAGAAGGGCTCATTCACGGGCGCGGATGCACAGCGGCGTGGCCGTTTCGAGCAGGCGGACGGCGGCACGTTGTTCCTCGACGAAATCGGCGACATGTCCACGGCACTGCAGACACGGCTGCTACGCGTGCTGGCCGAGGGCGAGTTCTACCGGGTCGGTGGCAGCGTGCCGATCCGCGTGGACGTGCGCGTGATCGCCGCCACGCACCAGGATCTCGACACACGGGTACGCAAGGGGCTGTTCCGCGAGGACCTGCTGCACCGGCTCAATGTGATCCGCATCCGCGTGCCGACCTTGCGTGAGCGGCGCGGTGACATTCCCGAACTGCTCGCGCATTACCTGGCTACGGCTGCGCGCGAACTCGGTGTTGATCCGAAAACACTGGCGCGCGATGCAGAACGGCGCCTGGTCGCATTCGACTGGCCGGGCAATGTGCGCCAGCTGGTGAATGCCGCGCGCAGGCTGACAGTGACCGCACCCGGGCGCGAGATCCGCACAGAAGATATTCCTGCCGATCTCGGCGGCGAGAACGCGGAGGCGCCGGCGCTCGACAGCTGGAGCCGCGAACTGGAGGCCTGGGCAACCCGACAACTATCGGCAGGTGGCGCGTCGCTGCTCGAACTTGCGGGACCTGAGTTCGAGC
>JAQBHG010000067.1:0-32012 GCA_032127975.1 Steroidobacteraceae bacterium | reverse complement strand
GCCGATGACGAGCTTTGCATGTCGCTGTTCCTTGACCCCGAAATGCTGGAGAGGCTCCAGGCGCGCGATCCGAATGACGAGCTGGACCAGCACAATGTCGCGGACTGCTGGACCGCACTCGAGGGGATCAGTCATTTTCTTTGCGTCGCTCATCACGCGGAGCATGATCGCCCGGTATCCCTGCTGACACTCGAACTGCAGGCCGAGATCGACAAGTACATCGCGAGCTTCCTGCTGCTGCGCAGGCGTGACCCAAACCGCTTTCCCGCCGAGTTGCACCCGCTGCTGTTCCAGCGCACGCGGATCGATCCGCGGCTTGCCGCCGGCCGTGAACCCCTGTACCAGCGTGCCAGCCGGTATGCCGCGCACTTCTGCGCGAAGCTCGAGCCACGGCTGCGCGCGCTCTGCCGGTCCGGCGACCGGGGCTGGCAGATGGACTTGCGGCGGTTCTACCGGCTCACGGACTTCGGAAAACTCAGGCATATCGAGCGCCTGCAGGTGTGCTGAGCTAAGATCTGCGCTGTCGCTCGAAACGAGCCGCTGCGTGTCATCCAAGCTCATTTACGAAGTCGAGTGCCAGCTCGACCCGGACATCGTCGCGGACTACGACGCGTGGCTGCCGGGCCACGTCCGCGACGTGCTGGCCAGCGCCGGATTCCTGGGTGCCAGCATCGACTCGACGGAAACGCCTTCCGGCGAACGCCAACGCCGGCGCATCCGGTACCGGGTCGAGAGCGTGGCCGCCCTCGACCAGTACCTGGAAAATGAGGCCACGCGCTTCCGGACCGAGACGGCCGAGCGATTCGGCGGGCGTGTGCAGTGCGAGCGGCGCGTGTACAAGCCGCGCGAGGAGATCCTGCCGGCGGCGCTCGAACCGCCGCACTGCCTCAATTGCGGCGCGCCGGTCTCCGGCAAGCACTGCCACGACTGTGGCCAGGCGTCCGACTTGCACGTTTTATCCATGCGCGAGGTCGCCGGCGACGTCACGCACTCCTTGCTGCATCTCGACAGCCGCGCGTGGCAGACCATCAAGCTCCTGGTGCTCAAGCCCGGCGAGCTGACACGGGAGTTCAACGCGGGCCGGCAACAGAGCTACCTTCCGCCATTCCGTTTCTACCTCGCCATCAGCATCCTGTTTTTCGCGCTGTCGGCGCTATTGCCGGACAAGGATCTGGTGCACCTCGATGACGATGTTCAGACGGTCATTGCGCCCGTCACCATCGAACTGCCGGAGGGTGCGCCCGGCGCGGTTGCCGAGCAGGCGGCAGCCACGGCGTCCGTGAGAATCCGCGAAAAACTGGAGAGAGCCAGCATTGATTCCACCCTGGCACAGGACTTGCCGAAATCCGAGGGCAAAGATTGCGACACCAATCTGACGCTGCCGCTGATCGGTTCGATCAGCGAGCCGCTCAGCCGCGCCTGCGAAAAGATCAGGGCCGACGGGGGCGTGGGTCTGTTTGAGCATTTCGCTGACACGGCGCCCAGGCTCATGTTCCTGTTCCTGCCGCTGATGGCAGCAGTGACGCAACTTTTCTACTGGCGCAGGCCGCGCCGACTTTATGCCGAGCACCTGGTGTTGTTTCTTCACAGCCACGCCTTCATCTACCTGTTGCTCGCGGCAACCGCTGTGACAATCGCGCTGTCGACGATAGAAATGCCGCTGTTCGGACTGTTCGGCTTCCTCACCTTCGTGCTGTACGCCTACCTGCCGTATTACATCTTCCGCTCCATGCGCGTCGTGTATGGCGAGAGCCGGTCCAGGACATTGCTGAAGTTCACCGCCATGGGGACGATCTATTTCATCCTGCTCGGCGTGACGATGTTTGCGGGCCTCGTCTACTCTGCGCTCGCCCTGACATGAGCGACCATCGCGCGATCCTGCACGTTGACATGGACGCCTTCTACGCGTCGGTCGAGCAGTTCGACAACCCCGAACTTGCCGGCCAGGCGGTCGTAGTAGGCGGCACCGGCGGCCGCGGGGTCGTGGCAGCCGCAAGCTACGAAGTGCGCCGATTCGGCGTGCACTCCGCGATGCCCATGCGCGAGGCGCTGAAGCGCTGCCCGCATGCGATCGTCATTCGTCCGCGCATGAAACGCTATCGCGAAGTATCGCATCAGGTATTCGAGATCTTCGGCGAGTTCACCGATCTCGTCGAAGGCTTGTCATTGGATGAGGCGTTTCTCGACGTGACCGGCAGCAAGGGCCTGTTCGGGAGCGCCGAGGCGATGGCGCAGGAAATCAAGAACCGCATACGTGTGCGAACCGGGCTTACGGCATCGGTCGGCGTTTCCTACAACAAGCTGCTTGCGAAGCTCGCGTCCGAGATGAACAAGCCGGATGGTCTCGCGGTGATCCGGCCCGCGGAAGTCACCATGATTCTCGACCCGATGCCGGTTAGCCGCCTGCACGGCATCGGCGCGAAGACGGCGGCGCGACTCGAACAACAGGGAATCCATACCCTCGGCCAATTGCGGCGCGCGCCTGAATCCGTGTTGTGGCCGCTGTTCCGTCGCGAGACCCGCGAGATGCGCGAGCGTGCCTCCGGAATAGACGATCGCCCGGTGGTTTCCGATGCTCCGGAGAAACAGATCAGCTCCGAGGAGACATTCGACGTCGATATCAAGGATCACGAGGAGTTGCGGCAACGACTGGCCCACCTGGCCGATCGCACGGCCGAACGCCTGCGTTCACGGCAGCTCAAGGCCGGCATGATCAGCATCAAGGTCCGCCGGCGCGATTTCGAGACGTACACGCGGCAGAGAAGTTTCAGGCCACCGACCCAGGAAACCCGCCTGGTCGTGCAGGTCGCGACCGAGTTGCTCAATCATTGGATGGACGAACAGCCGCGCGCTGCCGTGCGGCTGCTGGGCGTCGGTGTCAGCGACCTGGCGCCCGCGCAGCAGCTCGATCTCTTCACGACCCGCGAGAGCGTCGAGTCCGGAAAACTCGATGAGACGCTCGACCGGATTCGCGGCAGGTACGGGACGGAGGCGGTCAAGCGCGGCAGTGATTAGGCAGCGCGCCAACAACAGGTACGCCACCTTCCACGGCAGTGCCTAGGCGACGCCCGCAGCCCCCGGCAGGCGGCTTTGCGCTGTACCCGGCCTGCAGGCATCATGGTCCCCCGCGGAAGCCTGACCGGTCACTTAAGTCCTTATGTACACAAGCTTTTTTGGTCTGACCGAAAAGCCATTCGCGATCACGCCCGATCCGCGATACCTCTACCTCAGCGAGCGGCATGCGGAAGCGCTCGCGCATCTGGCGTATGGCATTGCCGAGGCCGGCGGATTCATCCAACTGACCGGCGAGGTGGGGACCGGCAAGACCACGGTGCTCAGGAGCCTGCTGCAGCAGCTGCCGCCGCATTGCGATGTCGCGCTGATCCTCAATCCGCGCGTGACGCCCGCCGAGTTCCTGCAATGCATCTGCGACGAACTGCACGTGCAGGTGCCGGCCACGGCCGTCGGCAGTGTCAAGTTGCTGGTGGACCTGCTCACGCATTTCCTGCTCGACGCGCACGGCCGCAGCCGCCGCGTGGTGCTGATGGTGGACGAGGCGCAGAACCTCTCTGCAGACGTGCTGGAACAGGTGCGTTTGCTGACAAATCTCGAGACTGCCACGCAAAAGCTCCTGCAGATCCTGCTGATCGGCCAGCCGGAGCTGCGTGCGGTGCTCGCACGACCCGAGTTGCGGCAGCTCGCACAGCGCGTAACCGGCCGCTATCACCTGGAAGCGCTCAGGCGCCGCGAAACAATCGCATACATCCGTCACCGGCTGCGCGTGGCCGGCGCGACACGCGATCTGTTCTCGTCTGGCGCGCTCGGCGAACTCCATCGCTTGTCGCGCGGCGTTCCGCGCATCATCAATGTCATCGCCGATCGCGCGCTGCTCGGCGCATACACGCGCGAGGAGCATCGCGTCACGGGCAGTTTCGTGCGGCGCGCGGCCGCCGAAGTCTACGGACGGCCGGTGCTTCCACCCTGGTTGCGCTGGGTGGCGATGGCAGGTGCGACCGCGGGCACTCTGTTGCTCGCCGTCGCGATCTGGCGCGCGATTCCCGGACAAGATGCAACGCCGGCGGCTCCCCCGATGGTCGCGCAGGTAGCGCCCGCCGTTGTGGCTCCCGCCCCGGCACCGCGCCCGCAACTCGGCGCGCTGCTCGCGCTCGACGCCGCCGGCACGACGATGGACTCCGCGTTCGGCTCGCTGTTCAGGATGTGGGGCGCCGAATACCAGCCCAGCAATGGCCTCGGCTGCGCACAGGCCTCCCGGCAGGGGCTCACCTGCGTCTGGCAACGCGGATCGCTGGCACAGCTCAAGCTGTTCAATCGGCCGGCGATCCTGTCGCTGATCGATGAAGCCAATTCCTCGCGGCAGGTCGTGCTCGCCGGCCTCGAGCAGGGTGACGCGAGGCTCCTGATCGGCGCGAGCGAGGTCAAGGTGCCGATCGCGGAGCTTGCCGATTACTGGTTCGGCGAATTCCTGGTCCTGTGGCGCCCGCAGACCGGTGAATTGAGGCCGTTGCGCGAGGGCATGCGCGGCGAGGATGTGCGCTGGTTGCGCCAGGGCCTCGAGCAACTTGGCGGCCTGCCGGTTTCCGATCCTTCGCGGGATGTCTTCGACGCCGAGCTCGAGCGCCTGGTCGAGGATTTCCAGCGCAGCAGGCGACTCTCGGTGGACGGTATCGCGGGCGTGCAGACCCAGCTCGTGCTGGATGCCGCGCTCGGCGCGCCCGGTACTCCGACGCTCATGGACCTGGAAACGAGGACCGGTGCATGAGTTTCATCCTCGATGCACTGCGCAAGTCCGAACTCGAGCGCCAGCGCCAGAGCGGCCCCAGCATCGCGGAGCTCCCCATCGCGCGCGACGACCGGCGCCTCCCCTGGGCCTTGCTCGCCATCGGCTTGCTGCTTGCGATCAATGTCGGCGTGCTCCTGTACTTCTTTTTGCGGGAAAACACGACCCCAGTAGCAGCCGTGGAAGCGACAGCAACGCCCGCGCCGGCAAGCGCTGCGACTGTCACGACCACGCCGGTTCCTGCGCCCTTGACGGCGCCGCCGGCAGAGGAAATGCCGGCCGCAGACACGCTGTTGCCAGAAGCAGCCGCGATGGCAGACGCCACGCTGCCGCCACCCGCACCAGACCCGACGCTCCTGCCTGACGCATCGGTCACCTATGCCGCCGGGTCCATCGAGGAAATGCCTCCACCCATTACCGACCTGCCGGCACAGGCCACCGCCGGCCTGCCGGAGCTTTCTGTCGACCTGCACATCTACTCGGATGATCCCGCGAAGCGTGCCGTATTCATCAACGGCAGGCGTTACCAGCGCGGCGGCGTGCTGGTCGAAGGCCCGAGAGTCGAGGAAATCAACCGCGAAGGCGCCGTTCTCAGTTACCGGGGCCGGCGCTTCCTGCTGCCCCGCCAATAGACAGCGAGCCCGCCCACGGCATGAATGCAGTTGCGCTGCCCGCCCATACGCTGAGCGGCATGGATCTGGCCGCAGCCTTGCGTGCCGGCATCTACCGCCTGATCTCGCGCGAAGAGACCATCAACAAGATCAACGTTTTCCCGGTCGCCGATTGCGACACTGGCACTAATCTTGCACTCACGCTCCAGGCCGTCCTGCTGGCGCTTCGCGCCAATCCGGATGCGCATGCCGGGCAGACGCTCACGCGCGTCGCCGACGCCGCGCTCGACGGCGCGCGCGGCAACTCCGGCGCGATCCTCGCCCAGTTCCTGCTGGGCCTCGGCGATCGCGCCGGCCATCTCGCAGAACTCAGCGTCGAGGGCTTCGCCGATGCGGTCAGCGGCGGCGCGAGCTATGCGCGCGAATCGCTGGCGGAACCGCGCGAGGGCACGATCCTGACGGTGCTGACGGATTTTGCCGCCGCGGTCGCCCGCGAAGTCCGGGAGCGCGGTGTTTGCGACTTTCCCTCGCTGTTCCGGACGGCCCTCGCCACTGCGCAACGCTCGCTCGAAGCCACTCGCGGGCAGCTCGAGGCGCTGCGCCGCGCCAATGTCGTGGATGCCGGCGCCCTCGGCTTCGTCGAGCTGGTCGCCGGGATGTCAGATTACCTCGACACCGGAATCGCCCCGGCTGATGACGCGCCGATCGAACTCGTTCATGACGAGCAGTCGGCCGCCGGGCAGGAAGAGGACCTCGAGTACCGCTACTGCGCGGAATGCATGATCACGGGTGACGGCATCGACCGGCGCAAGCTGCGCGAAGAGGCTTCCTCTCTTGGAGCAAGTCTTGTCGTCGCGGGCACCCATCGCAAGGTCCGGCTGCACCTGCACCTGAACGAACCCAGCCTGCTGTTCGAACTCGCGGCCCGCCACGGGGCGGTCAGCGGCGAGAAGGCAGACGACATGCAGCGACAGCAGGAGATGGCGCACCATGAATCACGCAGGCAGGTCGCAGTCGTTACCGATTCCGCCGCCGACCTGCCTGATTCAGTGATGGAGGCTCTCGATATCCACATGGTGCCCGTGCGCGTGCACTTCGGCGCCCACAGCTATCTCGACAAGATCAGCCTTTCACCTGAGCAGTTCTTCCATGAGCTCGCCACGAATCCACAGCACCCGAAGACTTCGCTGCCGCCGCCGGGCGACTTCAGGCGCGCCTTCGAATTCCTGGGTTCGCACTACCAGGCCGTCGTCTACGTCGGATTGACATCGCGCGTCAGCGGCACTTTCCAGAGTGCAGAGACTGCCGCCGGGCGCGCGCGCACCCGCGCGCGGATCGTCACCGTCGATTCCGGGACGGCCGCGCTCGGTCAGGGCCTGATTGCCATGCGCGCGGCGGAGGTTGCGGCGGCGGGCGGTGACGCGGAGGCGGTACGCAATGCCGCGATCGCAGCCCGCCGCCGGACTCGCACCTGGGGTTGCCTGGTCACGCTCGAGTATGCCGTGCGTGGCGGCCGCGTTCCGCGCTGGGTCAAGACCCTGGCGGACCTGCTGCAGCTCACGCCGATACTCGCCGTGCATGCCGATGGAAGCCTCGGCATCGGTGGCGTGCTGTTCGGCCGCGCCAGTCCATACACCCGTTTCGGCAGGTTCCTGCGGCGGCGACTCGACCCCGGCAAGCGCTGGCGCATAGGCGTCGCGCACGCCAATACGCCGGATGGCGCCTTGCTGGTGCGTGATGCCGTCGTCGCCGGTCTCACGGGAGCGGATGTGCTGCCCATCATTCCGCTCGGCACGGCGCTGGGCGTGCACGGCGGACCCGGTTGCGTCGTGCTGGCGGCGCAGGAAATGGACTGGCCGCCGGCAAGCGAAGATCAGGCCCTCTCCCGGGACCCGCCGCGCCACACCCGGAAATAGACCGCCAGGTTGATCGCGATGACCAGTACCCCCAGCATCCGCTGCAGCGCGGGTGTCAGGCCTTCGGGATAGATCACCGACACCAGGTAATGATTGATGAAGCCGCCGCTGTATCCCCTGCTGCCGCCCTGCACGCGCAGCCAATTCTCGAGTGGCGTCAACGGACAGAACCAGCCCGCGAACTCGATCATGGCGCCCCATGCGGCCGCCGGCAGGTGCAGCCAGACGATCCAACGGCGCAGCAGCACCAGCAGTCCGCCGAACACGACGAACAGGATGAATGCCAGGTGCAGTAAAAGGACGGTGTCGGCGAGCGCGAGATAAACCACGAGCGCCCCGGACGCTTCAGGGCTTCGCAGTCGCCTGGATCAGGGGCCTGTTTTCCTCGCTCCAGCGCAGATAGTCGCCCTCAAGGTGGAACAACCGGCGGAATCCGCTTTTCCCCAATGTCTCGAGCGCGATCGCCGCGCGCCGTCCGCTGCGGCAGTACACGACGACGTCGCGCTCATTCGCGGGCCCCAGTTCTGCAATCCGCTCACCGAGCGCATCGTACGGGATGTTGACGGCGCCGGGTATGTGGCCCTCGTCGAACTCAGCAACACTGCGCACATCCAGCACCAGCAGCGGCGGGTCGGCGGCCTCGAGCCGTTCGGCCAGGGCCCCGGGCTCAATGCCCGCGAAATCGTCGGCCCACGCTGCGCCGGCTGCGGCCAATGCCAGGAAGACAAGGAGCGCAAGCCGCATTGCTCAGCCCTCCAGGACGAAGGTGACGCGCATCCGGACCCGGTAACCTGTGATCTTGCCCTTGTCGACCATGACTTCCTGGTCGGCGATCCAGGCACCAGTGATGTTCTTGAGCGTCTTGCTCGCCCGCGCGATGCCCTGGCGAATCGCATCGTCCAGGCTCTTGTCGGATGTTGCGCTGATTTCAGTGACTTTGGCGACGGTCATGGCGTATTCCTCCTTGTCTGCCGTGGTTCTATCGTAAGTGGTGATGATACTACCGGTGGCTCCGCATCCGGATCGCGATTCAACAAAAGAGTCGAATATCCGGCGGCGCCCGGCTCGTCTCCGCGCTCGGGGAAGCGCACGTGGATGGTCCGGTAGTGATAGGCGAACTCGGCGCCCGCCAGCAGCTTCCCGAGCCTTGCGGCAGCTTCGGCGTCCGGTGCAGCCGCGATCACGTCACTTGCGGCCAGCGCCTCGCGCGATGACCTGAGCAGCAGGACCACGTCGAAACCGCCGGACGGATTGCCGGTTTCCAGCAGCGTAAGCTCGTAGCCGACGTGAAACGGCATGAGGTCCGAAGACTCGACACCCGGCAGTGCCTCTGTCGCAATTTCCCTCGCGCGTGCGAACACGGCATCGCGATCGATGAACTGCGCCGCCGCCGGTGCGGCGAACAGGACAATTCCAAGCGCGATTCCGGCCAGCCGCATTTCGGGTCCTCCGCTCGCTATCATGCACGCCTCAATGGCATGGCGCAGCCAGTCGCGCCCGGAGATGAACGATGTTCCGCAAGTTTCGCAGCGCACTCATGCGCGGTCTCGTGGTCGTGCTGCCAATCGGCCTGACGCTGTGGCTGCTCTGGTGGCTCGGAAGTTCGACGGAGTCGCTGCTGCAGCAGGCGATCACGCTCGTAATCCCCGCCGAGCACTACCGCCCGGGCATGGGAATCATCGCAGCCGTCGCGCTGCTGCTCGCGGCGGGCACCCTGGTGAACGCATTGCTGGTTCGCCGCATGCTCGCCGCATGGGAGCGATTCCTCGATCGAATCCCGGTGGTCAAGACGATCTACGGTGCGATTCGCGACTTCACCAGGCTATTGCCGGCCGACGGCAAGCGCCGGGACCTGAAACGGGTGGTGCTCGCCCGCTTTGGCGAGGCCCAGGTGGTCGGCTTCGTTACCCGGGACGACGCGGCCGAACTCGGCATCGTGAAAAAAGAGGACGGGCTGGTCGCCGTGTATTTTCCGATGAGTTACCAGATCGGCGGCTATACCGTGCTAGTCCCGCGCTCGGCGATCGTGCAACTCGACATGTCGGTCGAAACCGCGATGCGCCTGGTGCTGACCGGCGGACTGTCCAGCGGGCCGGGGCACTAGTCCTTGTCGATCTTGGAGATCTTTGCCCCCTCGAAGGTCAGGTTGTACATCAGGCCCTTGTTCGAATAGATGAACCCGATGATCGGCTTCTTGGAGGTCTCCGTATCCACCTGTCCGCCGGCGCCCAGGGTCGCAAGCGCGACACTCCCGTCCACGCCCGCTTTCCAGCCGTCGCCGCTGCCCTCGCTCTTGCGGAATTTCTCCAATTCATGCTGGCTCATGAACAGGATCGCCTGGCTCTTGCGCTGCACGCCGAGCTGGAATCCGATCGAGCCCGCAATAATCTTGTAGTAGCCGACGGTCTGGCCGCCGACGAGCAGCGCCCCTTCGCCATACTCGCCGCCAATACCGATCCCGCCCTTCACGACCTTCGGAAAAACGAGCATTCCTGCCGACTTCCCCGCCAGCTCCTCGGCTGCACTCGAATACTTGTAGAGCTCATTGATGGCTTCGCGAACATCGGCGTCGAGCTCCTCGCGCGAGCTCGCGCCCGCGGGCATGGCGGCAAGCAATAGCATCGCGGTGGCGAGCAACGGACGGATAACTCGGATCATGCGGGTCTCCTGCGTCGGGGTGCGGTTACATCATAACCGCCCGCGGGAGATTCAGGCGTAGGCGGCGCGCGGCCTTTTCTGGGAGTAAAGCACCTCGACATGACGGATGCCCGAAGTGCAGCGCGCGACCCGCTTGACCGCCTGCACCAGGCGCAGCAGCAGGTTGTACTTGGAACGCGGGCCGCCGGCCGCATAGGCCCCCGCGACGACCAGATGCAGGACAGTGATGCGCTCGAAGCTGTCGCGCACGTAGAGGATCACGCCGACAGGTCGCGAAACCTTGCCTTCCCGCTCGATCGCAAACAGGCATTGGGCCTCGGAAGGGCCGGCGACGCGTACACGCAACGAATCTCCGTCAACGACGATTTCCGGCGGTCCATAGCGGTCGATCGCCGTGACGATGCCATTCCGGACCCGGTCCTGGCCTTCATTGAAGAACAGGAGCGCAACGAGCTGGTGGTAATGCTCGGACGGAAGGCTCGATACGAACGCTATCTGCTGCTTGATACCCGGCTCCCGCGCCATGGATCCCCCGACCCGCAAGGCTCGATCACATTACGGGGCACCCGGGCCGCTGTCGAGATTCACATAATTCCGTGAAAATCGAAGAATCCGAAACCCTTGTGGCGCGCCAGCAACGCCCCGGAACCCCCTCGGGGCGCCAAAGTGCCCCCTAATCGCAAGTCCCGGAAAGGCCGGGTTTTTTCGAACTCCGTCACGCGGCCAAAGCTGAAAACTTGACCTGTGTCTCGTTCGCCACGACGGATTTTGTCAAAGATTGTCCCTGGCAGTACGTCACCGGCTGAAGGGTCTGTGCCGGGGCGTTTTTGCGCGAGTTTCCGACGCGCGGGGTACCGTGTACATCGACTATGCAGACGTCGAAAAGCCGATTGGGGAGCGGGCGACTTCAGCGTCGCCATCCGCAGGCGCCAATGTCGTCGTGCTTTCCGCGGATCCCGCGCTCATTGAACTGTCGCGTGATGCGCTTACCGGCAATCACCGCGTCTGGCGCGCTGATGATGCGACCCACGCCGCCGATCTGATCGTCGCGGCGGGCAACGCCGTCCTGCTGGCCGACTCGGCATTGGCCGATCACGACACGCGCGAATTCGTCACCAGGATTCATGAACAATTTCCCGACCTGTCGATCATCGTTGCGGGTCGTCGGGATGATGAAGCCGAGCTCGCGGAACTGGTCTCCAAGGGCATCATTTTCCGATTCCTTCACAAGCCGGCCTCCGCGGACCGCATCCGTAATTTTGTGGAAGCGACTCTGCGCCGCCAGCAGCAGTCCGCTGACATGCCGGCCGCAGCGCCCCGCCAGACCGGCACGACCTCAGTCAAGCTGAAGGCACTCACGATGCCGGCGAAGCTGGACGGTGCCGGCGTGCGCCGCTGGTCCCGCCGCAGCCTCCTGTTGATTCCACTCGTGCTGATCATCGCCCTGCTCGCAACCTGGAGGCCGTGGGAAAAGCCCGGCAACCTCAATGCGGACAATGGTGGTGGACAGCCCACGACGGTCGATACGAGCCGTGACGCCGCAGTCCGGAAGCTGCTCGATGCGGCAGGACTCGCGTTCTCGCGCGGCCAGCTCGTCGAGCCGCCCGACGACAACGCACTGGAACTTTACCGCGCAGTGCTCACGCGCGATCCGGGCAATCGCACCGCGGAGCGAGGCGTCGACCGCGTTGCGGATGAACTGCTGTTGCAAGCCGAGCATGCACTGATGGTCCAGGACCTGGTTGCCCTTGCGAGCGCAGTGGATGCGGCGCGCGCTGCCCGGCCCGACCATCCGCGCCTTGAATTCTTCATGACCCAGCTCGAACGCGAGCGCGAGCGCCTCGCGGGTCCCGGCGGCTCAGTACGGCCGGGGAGTTCACCATCCGAGGCTACGCCGGATGCGGTCGCTCCGCGCAGCGACACCAGTCGCGTACAGGGACTGGTGCTGCTAGCCAACGAACGCATGAGCAGCAATCGGCTGGTCGGCGGCAGTGACAGCGCGCACGCCTATCTCCTTTCGGCCCGACGCATCGATCCGGCGGATCCGGGCGTGCAGCAGAGCATCGCAGCACTCGCCGTGCTGCTGCAAGGCAACGCACGCAAGGCGATGAGCCAGGGGCGCCTGGATGAAGCCGGCGAGTGGGTGCATCAGGCGGTCGCGCTCGACGTCAATCGCCCGGAAGTGGCCGAACTGCGCTCGGAACTCGAAATCGCCCGGCTCGGCACGCAGCGCGAGGACCGCACGCGGCTTTTCACGCTCGCGAACCAGCGCATCGCGCAGGGCCGGCTGGTGGAGCCGGTGGCCGATTCCGCCCGTCATTACCTGGACCTGCTGCGTGCCTCCGACCCCGCATACCCTGGCCTGCCGGAAACGAGCGCACTGCTCGCGGGCAAGGCGTTGGCGGAATCGCGCCTTCTGGTCGCCGCCGGCAAAATCGGTGACGCCGAAACAATGCTGAAAGCGGCCAATGATTCCGGCGCGCCGGCCACTGAAGTCGCCGCTCTCGCGACCGAGATCGCAAAGGCACGCGCGGCGGCATCGCCGCCAAGACCGGCAGCGGCGCTCGTGCTGCCGGAGAATGCGCTGAACCGGACCCGTTTCGTCAGGCCTGCATACCCGTCGCGGGCACTTGAGCGGGGCATTTCCGGCTGGGTGGACATCGAATTCACGGTCGCCAGCGATGGCAGTACGCGCGATGCAACGGTGCGCGCTTCCGAGCCTGCGGGTGTCTTCGATCGCGCCGCCCTCGATTCCGTGGCGCGCTGGCGCTATGAGCCGCGCGTGGTCAACGGCGCGGTCGTCGATCAGCGCGTTGCAGCGCGCGTGCGCTTCGAGCTCGCAGACTGATCAGCCAGGCGTCCTGCCGATGGCCATGCGCTCATGCGCGCGGCCGAGTCCGAACGCGACTGCCGCCCACAGTGCCGCAACACCCGCGCCGAGCAGCGCGACCCCGGCCAGCCCTGCAGAAAACGCCGACACAAACGCGTCGTGGCCCTTGGCGATGACAAAATCGCTGGTCCGGTATACGAGCGTGTCGTTGAAATTCTTCGCCTTGTACTTCGATTCGCGGTCCACGGTCGTGTAAAGCATCTCGCGGCAGGGCCGCACGATCGCGTACTGCCCGACGCGGCGCGCGACATAGACGGCAACCAGCATCGCGAAGACCGGTGACGCGGCGATCAGCAGGAATCCCGCGACCACGAACAACGGCACCACCACAATCATCGTGGCGACGCCGAAGCGCGCGGTCAGCCGGCCGACCGCGAAGATCTGCATCAGGACCGTGATGATGCTGAGCGCCAGCTCGATCCGGCCCAGGAATGCCGTGCGTGCGGCACCTTCCGGGAAGTGGATGCTCAGCAGTTCCGCCTGCTGCAGGTACAGGAAGGTGTTGACCGCAGCCATCAGGAACACGAATGCCGCGATGCCGGAAAGGTATCGCGACGTGAACACGCGCACGATGCCGGCGAACGGGTTGCCGCCGATCGGGCGTTCTGCCAGTCGCTCTCCACGCCCCTCCTGGCGCGCGCCCCATTGAAGCAGGTAGCGCATCAGCAGGATCGTGGATGCGAGCACCGTGGCCGAGATCAGCAGCAGGTTGATGTCGCCGATCGCCTCCGCGAGAAATGCCGCAATCGCAGAACCCGCGATCTGGCCCGCGCTCGCGCCCGCGGTGATGACCGCAAACAGGCGCTTGCCCTGTTCGCGGTCGAACAGGTCCGCCATCAGGCTCCAGAACACCGATACTACGAACAGGTTGAAGACGCTGACCCAGACGAAGAACACGCGCGCGGTCAGCCTGTCGTCCTCGAACGCCGTGAACAGCACCCAGAAGCCCGCGAGTTGCGCGACGAAGAACACATAGGTCCACGGCAGGAATACGGCGCGCCGGAAACGGCTGCTGATCCAGCCGAACAGCGGCACCGCGAGCACCATGCCGAGCAGCGTGAACCCGAACAGGTCGTCGAGATTCTCGACACCGCTCGTGACGCCCATGCTGTCGCGCAACGGCCGCAGGATGTAATAAGCCGTGAACAGCAGAAAATGGTATCCGAAGGCCGCGAGCAGCCCGGCAACCTCGGCGGGCCGTACGTTGACCGTGCGCCCGAGGGTGCGCGCGACGAGGGCCTGTGCGCTCATGCGTGAGCGACCGCCTTCTCCGTCGTGATCGCGAGCGTGTTGCCTTCGGTGTCCTCGAAGAAAGCCATCCAGACCTCAACGGCGTCGAG
Organism: Steroidobacteraceae bacterium; assembly: GCA_032127975.1. Taxonomy (GTDB): domain Bacteria; phylum Pseudomonadota; class Gammaproteobacteria; order Steroidobacterales; family Steroidobacteraceae; genus SCUD01. The sequence continues at coordinate 17,799 of JAQBHG010000067.1, read as the reverse complement.
TCGGGCCACCAGGTGCGGCCCGCGCAGGAACTCGACCCCAAGGCGCTCGAGCTCGGCGTGCGCAGAGTCGATGTCAACTACGCGGTAATAGACGATCGAACCGGGCGGCTCATACATCGGGTCGGAAGCGACAGAGAGCGCGAGCCTCACGCCGTCGCAGTCGAAGAATGCAAGCTGCGGCGGAACTTCGAACAGCAGCTTCATGCCGAGTACGTCGCGGTAGAAGGGCGTCGCACGCGCGAGATCGCGGACCGGTATCGCGATCTGCTCAATGCGCGACAGATTCACGTGCTACTCCCTGATGCCGGACTGGTCGAGGATGAATGTGTATTCCTCGGCGATTTCCCGGAAGTGCTGGAAACGTCCCGATTTGCCGCCGTGACCGGCCTCCATCTGGGTGCGAAACAGCAGCGGACTCGCGCCGGTCTTGCGAGCCCGCAAGCGAGCGACCCACTTGGCCGGCTCGAAGTACTGCACCTGGCTGTCCCAAAAGCCGGTCGCCACGAATATCGCCGGGTAATCCCGGTGCGCGACCTGGTCATAGGGGGAATAGGACAGCATGTAGCTGTAATAGGGTTCCTGCTTCGGATTTCCCCATTCGTCGAATTCACCCGCCGTCAGCGGAATGCCTTCATCCAGCATCGTGGTCACGACATCGACGAACGGTACCTGTGTCACGACCGCCCGGTAATCTCCCGGCGCCATGTTGACGACAGCACCCATCAGCAGCCCGCCGGCGCTGCCGCCCATCGCCGACACTCGCTTCGGGTCGGCATAGTGTTCCTGCACCAGGAAGCGGGTCACGTCGATGAAGTCCGTGAAGGTATTGATCTTGTTCAGCAACCGGCCCTGATCGTACCAGCGCCGGCCCAACTCCTGGCCGCCGCGAACATGTGCGATCGCATACACGAATCCACGATCCAGCAATGACAGCCGGGGAATTGAAAATACCGGATCCATCGAATATCCGTAGGAACCGTAACCGTACTGCAGGAGCGGCGCGCGGCCGTCACGCACGAACTCCTTCCGGTACACCAGCGACACGGGCACTTTCGTGCCGTCGCGCGCAGTCGCCCACACCAGATCCGTGCGGTAATTGCCGGGATCGAAATCACCCAGCACCGGGTCGCGCTTCAGGAGCTGCCTCTCGCCGGTCTGGATATCGTAGTCGTAGACGGTTTTCGGCGTGGTCAGCGACGTATATTCGTAACGCACGATGCGCGTGTCGATCTCCGCATTTGTCCCAAGCGCCGTCGTGTAGGACGCTTCATCCGCCGCAATGAAGAATTCCGCACTGCCATCCCAGGGCCGGATGCGGATCTTGCGCAGTGCCCCCGAGCGTTCCTCGATCGCGAGGAAATTCTTGAACACGTCGAAGCCCTGGATGAAAGCATCGTCGCGATGCGCAATGAGTTCGCTCCATTTCGCGCGATCGCCCTCTTCCCCGACCACGGCCGTCATCAGCCTGAAGTTCGGGGCCTGCCAGTTGCTGCGGATGATCCAGCGGCCATCCAGGTGGTCGACGTTGTATTCGTGGTCGCGCTCGCGCGGCAAGAACACGCGGAACTGCAGGTCGGGATCCGCTGCATCCGCATAACGCACTTCGGTGGATACCGTGCTCTCCGCGACGATTTCCAAGTATCGCTCATCCTTGGTCGTGCGGACGGCAGTGTAGAAACTCTCGTCGTCCTGCTCATAGACGAGCGCATCGCCGGCAGGATCGGTGCCGAGCACATGCCGGCGCACGCGATAGCCGAGCAGCGTCTCCGGGTGCTTCTCGACGTACAGCAGGCTCGCGCTATCGGCGGTCCACGCCAGGTATGGATCGACGTTTTCGATTGCGTCCGGCAGCGTCGCGCCGGTTTCCAGGTCCTTGATCCGCAGCCGGAACTGGCGCCGGCCGACCGTGTCCTCGACATAGGCGAGCAGGCGGTCGTTGGGCGCGATCGCCAGTGCGCCGACCTGGTAGAACTCGTGCCCCGCGGAAAGCTCGTTGGCATTCAGCATCACTTGTTCGGTGGCCTCGAGATTGCCGGCCTTGCGCGCGTAGACCGGGTATTCCTTGCCGGTTTCGAAGCGCGTGTAGTACCAGTAGCCGCGCTTGCGATACGGGGCCGTCGAATCATCCTGCTTCACGCGTGCGATGATCTCGCCGTAAACGCGATCCTCGAGCGCCTTCGTATGCGCGGTCATGGCCGCCTTGTAGGCGTTCTCGGCCTCGAGATAGCTGAGTACTTCGCTGTTGGTGCGCGTGTCGTCACGCAACCAGTAGTACTCGTCCACCCGCGTGCCATTCGGTGACACGATGTCGTATGGGCGTACAGCCGCTATCGGGGGCGCTGGTTCGGACTTCGACATGTTCTCGGACTCCGTCTTGGCCGGCGCTCCGGTGGCGCAGGCCCCCAGCAGGAATGCAAGGGGAACGACCAGGACCCAGGAAATGCGCAGCTTGCTCATCGGCTGTCGCGCATCTTACCGGACGAGTCCGTATATCGCGTCTCCGAAAGCGCCTTGCCGATGGCGTCACCCGAAAGAAATGCCGCCTCGACCCTCGCATCCAGGCACCAGTCTCCGCAAAAACCGATGCACGCCGACTGATCGAGCAGGAACGGTTCCCCGAGCGCCGCCTCGACCCTGGCATGGCGCCAGAGATGCGTGTCTGACAGCATGATCGCCGGCAGTTCCCGTCCGAGCTGCCGGGCAAACTGCGTCAGGAGAGTCTTCTGGACGCGCGCGGCGGGCGCATCGAATTCGCGGCGCGAATATTCAGCAGAGGCATGCAGCACCCAGGTATTCGGTGCATCCCGGCCCGGCTTCGAGCCATTGCGCGCAAACCAGGCCAGTACCGCGTCTTCGGCAAAACCCGCGTCCGGCGCTTTCGGGAGCGGCTGCGCGAAGGCGACCATGGCCGCCCAGCAGGGAGCCATCGGCACTGCACGGGCGCGATCCGCGAGCGGCGTGTGCGAAGCCGCGAGCGCCGCCGCTTCCGGCGCCGGCAGCGCCAGCACGACAAATCCGAAATCGGCATGCCCGGCACCCCGGTCATCGATGAGCATCCAGCCATTCCGCGTTCGTTCAAGACGCGTGATGCGCGCCCCGTATTCGATGTCGAGCCCCTTCGACAGGAATCTCGGCAGGGCATTCATACCCGGAGAGCCGACCCACAATTCGCCGCGCTCCTGATAGCCGCCCGGCCAGCAAGGCCGCCAGCGTTGCACCGTTCCAGCCAGCCTCGCTCTCTCGATGGCTGCGTGAAACGACGGCTCCCGCACGCTGAAATATTGCGCACCGTGATCGAAAGACGCAGCCTCGAAGCGGCGCGTTGCGATCCGTCCGCCGGGCGCGCGCTGACTTTCAAATACCCGCAACTGCCAGCCGGCCGCGGACAATCGCTGCGCGCAGGCGATTCCCGACAGGCCCGCGCCGATCACCGCGGCAGATGGCGGATTCATGCTAGCCTCCCGACGCCCCATTTGATCGCTGGATCCCGATGCGCGTGTCAATTCTGCTCCTGTCGTTAGTAATGTCGGCCGTAATCGGCGGCTGCGCGACGGCGCCCCCGCAATCCTACCCGGCGAAACCGGAGGTGCGTCTCGCGCTCTACGCCAGAACGAAAGCCTGCTGCGACGATCCGTCCGGTTTTTCATATCTGCCGCTGCCGAACCACGGCTTCGCGGACGCGGTCGTGAATGTCGCGAGTCCCGCCTTTGAATTCCACAGCGGCCTGAGCCCATTCGCGGCCTTCGAGTTGCCGAAGGTCTCGGCGCCCTACCGCATGCGCGTGAAGAGCTTCTTTAGTCCCGCCCACGGTGATGAGGCGGGCGTTTTTTATCCGGTCGTCGCATTGCTTGACGACACATTCATCGTCCTGCGCATGTCGGGTCTTGAAAACCTGCGCCTGGAGCCGGCGCTCGCGACAGCCGGGGGAGAAACCGGGCTTGCGGTGACCATGCCGGTCGATCCGGCCACGGACAGCGCCCGCTACCTCATCGTCTTCACGCCGGCCGCGATGCTGGGAGCCGCGCCCGAACGGCGCGAGGGCGACCTGCTGACACCCGCGTCCCTGGCCTGGCTCGAGCGGCGCGGCGATGCGGCCGTGCCCGCCTCACCCTATGGCAGGCTCCGCATAACGATAGCGCCAGAACAGCCGGTGGCGGGAGCAGTCCGCACCCCATAGGACGGCCATGGTCGCCGTTGCAACCCCCACTTGTTCCGTGTATTTCACATTGGACAGGCATAAACTTGGCCCAACCAGAACAATCCCCGGGGGATCACTCCATGTTCGCGAACAACACCCGCTTTGCAGCACGGCTGGCCGCCTTGTCGGCCGGCGTCGTCATTGCCCTTGTCGGCTGCGGCAAGAAGGAACCAGAGGCGCCGGCGGCGTCGGTCCTCGAGGGCCAGGTCGATATCGTCGCCTGGCCGGGTTACATCGAGCGCGGCGACACCGATGCCGCCTACGACTGGGTCAAGGGCTTCGAGGCCAAAACCGCATGCAAGGTCAACGTGAAGACCGCGGGCACCTCGGACGAGATGGTCTCGCTGATGACCCAGGGTGGCTACGACCTCGTGACCGCATCGGGTGACGCTTCGCTCAGGTTGATCCGCGGCGGCACTGTGCAGGCGATCGATGTCGCGCGCGTACCGAGTTATTCAAGTGTTGACGAGCGCCTGCGCGAAGCTCCATGGCACTTCGTCGACGGCAAGCATTACGGCGTCCCGTATCAGTGGGGCCCGAATGTCCTGATGTACAACACGAAGGCCTTCAAGGAAGCGCCGACTTCTTGGGCCGCCGTGTTCGAACCGATGAAGCTCGCGGACGGCAAGCCCAACAAGGGGCGCGTGCAGGCGTATGACGGCGCCATCTACATCGCAGACGCTGCCGTTTATCTGATGAACAAGAAGCCCGAACTCGGCATCACCGACCCGTATGCACTGAATGAGGCCCAGTACGCTGCAGTGCTTGATGTACTGCGCAAGCAGCATCCGCTGGTGCAACGCTACTGGCATGACGCGAATGTCCAAGTCCAGGACTTCACCACCGAGGGCGTGGTCGCTTCCGGCTCCTGGCCATTCCAGGCCAATACGCTCGCTGCGAACCAGCAGGCGATTGCGAGTACCGTGCCGGCCGAAGGTGCCACCGGCTGGGCGGACACGACGATGATGAGCGCAACCGCCGCACACCCGAACTGCGCCTACGAATGGATGGAGTGGTCCGTCAATCCGAAGGTCCAGGGAGACGTTGCCGCATGGTTCGGTTCAGTGCCGGCGGTGCCGGCGGCCTGCAGCGCCAGTGAGCTGCTGGGGGCGGAAGGTTGCGCGACGAATGGATTCGAGAATTTCTCGAAGATCCGGTTTTGGCGCACGCCGGAGGCGGCTTGCGCCAGTGGCGAATGCGTGCCCTACAGTCGCTGGAGCACCGACTACGTCGCCATCATGGGCGGCCGCTGAGCGGCGTCCTTCCTCTGCAATGACGCCGGCCATCGAACTGGCCGGCGTCAGCCGGCTGTTCGGCCCGGTGCGCGCGCTGGACGATGTCTCGCTGTCCGTTGCGCCGGGTGAATTCTTCGCGCTGCTCGGCCCTTCCGGATCCGGAAAGACCACCTGCCTGCGCCTGATCGCGGGCTTTGATCGCCCGACACACGGCAAGGTGCTGCTGGATGGCGAGGATGTCACGGACATCCCGCCCTTCGATCGCAGCGTCAATACGGTTTTCCAGGATTACGCGCTCTTTCCCCACATGAGCGTGGCAGAGAACGTCGCTTACGGCCCGAAGGTGCGCGGCGCATCCGAGACGGAGCGCCAACGCCTGGCGCTCGAAGTGCTGGAACTCGTGCGACTCGCGGCGCTCGCGGACCGCTCGCCGGCGCAGTTGTCCGGCGGGCAAAAGCAGCGCGTCGCACTCGCGCGCGCCCTGATCAACAAGCCCAAGGTCCTGCTGCTCGATGAGCCGCTCGGCGCGCTCGACCTGCGCCTGCGCGAGGAAATGCAGATCGAGCTCAAGGCGATCCAGCAGCAGGTCGGCATCACATTTGTCTACGTGACACACGACCAGGGCGAGGCCCTCAGCATGGCCGACCGCGTCGCCGTGTTCCGCGAGGGGCGCATGGAACAGCTGGATTCCCCGCGCGCCCTGTACGAGCGCCCGCGCACGGCATTCGTTGCACGCTTCGTCGGCAGCGCCAACGTGGTTGAAGGCGAGCTGGCGCGGAGTATCACGGGCGCTCCCCGCGCATTTGCGATTCGCGCCGAAGCGATTGAGGTGCTGGCCACCGGCGCGCCGGTCCCTGACGGCGCGTTGTGCTGCGAGGGCGTGCTGGAGGATCTTCACTACCACGGCGCCACCAGCCGCTGGCATGTGCGCACGGATGCCGGACCGGCCATCGCAGCCGTGCGCTCCGAGAGCTTGCCGGCAGCCGCGACTGCGCGCGGCAGTCGCGTGCGGCTCGCCTGGTCGCGCGAAAGCATCGTGCTGCTGACGGACACCTGAGGCGGCACCCTCATATGCGCGCGATCGCGAAATTCCTGTACGGACGCCGCGGCTTCTACCTGGCGCTACTGTTGTTGCCGCCATTGCTGTGGCTCGGCACCGTCTATCTCGGCTCGCTGCTAGCACTGCTGATGCAGAGTTTCTATGCGATCGACGAGTTCACCGCCCGTATCGTGCCGAAGCTGACGCTCGCGACTTACCGGCAGCTCGTAAGCCACCCCGCCAATGTCGACATCATCCTGCGGACGCTCGGCATGGCCGCCGCAGTCACTGTGATGGCAGCGGTCGTGGCATTCCCGATCGCCAACTACATGGCGCGCCATGCCTCGCCCCGGATGAAGGCCTTCTTCTATGTCGGCGTCATGCTGCCGATGTGGACCAGCTACCTGGTCAAGGTCTACGCCTGGCGCTTGGTGCTCGCGAAGCAGGGCATCCTGTTCTGGTTCGTGGACCAACTGGGCCTCACGCCGGCACTGGATGCAGCACTCGCAACGCCGGTCATCGGCGGGCCGTCACTGGCATCCTCCTATCTCGGCATGTTCATCGTGTTTGTCTACATGTGGCTGCCATTCATGATCCTGCCGCTCACCGCGGCGCTCGAGCGCGTGCCGCAGTCCCTGCTGCAGGCCTCGGCGGATCTCGGCGCCCGCCCCGGCCAGACATTCCGGAACGTGGTGCTGCCGCTGGCGCTTCCCGGCCTCGCCGCCGGCTCGGTTTTCACGTTTTCGCTGACACTCGGCGACTACATCATCCCGAGCGTCGTCGGCGCACCCGGATATTTCATAGGCATGATGGTTTACCAGCAGCAGGGAACAGTCGGGAACCTGCCCCTCGCGGCGGCGTTTTCGGTCGTGCCGATCATCCTGATCGCGATTTACCTCTCGCTCGCGAAGCGCCTGGGAGCATTCGATGCGCTCTAGGGGCGGGCGTGACTGGAATGCGGCTTCATTCGGCCAGAAACTGGCGGCGTTCGCCGGCCTCGCATTCCTGCACATCCCGGTGTGGGTGATCGTGCTCTATGCGTTCACCACCGAGGACCGCACTTACCAGTTCCCGCCACCGGGCCTGACGCTGCGCTGGTTTGCGGTCGCTTTTGCGCGCGAAGAAATCTGGGCGGCGCTTCGCCTGTCGCTTTCGGTCGCCTCGGTCGCGACCGCCATGGCGCTCCTGCTCGGGACCCTTGCTGCATTTGCGCTCGCGCACAGCCGGTTTCGCGGACGCGAGGCCATCACGCTTCTCTTCGTGCTGCCCATTGCGTTGCCCGGCATCATCACGGGCATCGCCCTGCTGTCGGCCTTCAAGCTCGGCGGCATACAACCGGGTTTTTGGACCATCGTCACCGGCCACGCGACGTTCTGTATCGTGATCGTGCACAACAATGTCATCGCCCGCCTGCGCCGGTTGCCGCAGAGCTGGGTCGAGGCCTCGATGGACCTGGGCGCCGACGGGGTACAGACGTTCCGCTACGTCATACTGCCGCAGATCGCGACGGCGCTCCTCGCCGGCGGCATGCTGGCATTCGCGCTGTCCTTCGACGAAATCATCGTCACATTGTTCACCGCTGGCCACGAACAGACCCTGCCGATCTGGTTCTTCAACGAACTGTTCCGCCCGCGCGAGCGGCCGATAACGAATGTCGTCGCAGTCACCGTGGTGCTGATCACGATGGTACCGATCCTGCTTGCCTACCGGCTGACACGACCCAGGGAATTCGAATCAAAGTGAGGCGGCCATGCAGAAGAAGCTCCTGATCAACGGCCGGCTGGTAGCCGGCCAGGGCAACGTCGAGGACATCCTGAATCCCGCGACCGGCAAGGTCATCGCGCGGATTGCAGAGGCGTCCACCGGGCAGATCGATGCGGCGGTCAAGGCTGCAGAGACCGCGCTCGACGGCTGGTCGCGCACGCCGCCCAAGGACCGCGCGGCGCTCCTGCTCAAACTTGCCGATCGCATCGAGGCCGGGGGGGCGGAATTCGCCGGCCTCGAATCGCAGAATTGCGGCAAGCCGCTTTCCGCCGCGCTCAATGACGAGATTCCGGGCGTTGCCGACGTGTTCCGCTTTTTCGCCGGCGCTGTGCGGACCATGACGGGCGCCATCGCCGGAGAATACCTGGCCGGCTTTACGAGCATGATCCGCCGCGACCCGGTCGGCGTGGTCGCGTCCATTGCGCCCTGGAATTATCCGCTGATGATGGCTGCCTGGAAGCTCGGGCCGGCGCTTGCCGCCGGCAACACGGTCATACTCAAGCCGTCGGAACAGACGCCGCTGACGGCGCTGAAGCTCGCCGAGATCCTCTCGGAGCTCTTTCCGGCCGGCGTCGTTAACATCATCACGGGGCGCGGCGAGAGCGTCGGCGCGCCGCTCGTCAGCCACCCCGGTGTGCGCATGGTTTCGCTGACCGGCGATGTCGCAACCGGTGAGAAAATCCTGAAGGCCGCGTCGAAAGACATCAAGCGCACGCATCTTGAACTCGGCGGCAAGGCGCCGGTCATCGTCTTCGACGACGCCAACCTGGAGGAAGTCGTCGCCGGCGTGAGGACCTTCGGTTACTACAACGCGGGGCAGGACTGCACCGCGGCCTGCCGCCTCTATGCCGCACCGAAGATCTACGATCGCCTGGTCGCCGACCTGAGCCTCGCTGCCGCATCCATCAAGGTCGGCAGCCAGCAGGAAGACGGAGTCGAAATGGGCCCGTTGATCAGTCAGCAGCAACGTAGGCGCGTCGCCGGCTTCGTGGATCGCGCGAAGGCCGTGAAGCACATCGAGGTAACGGCGGGCGGCAAGAGCGGCAGCGGTGGCGGCTTCTTCTACGAACCGACCGTGATCGCAGGCGCGCGCCAGACGGACGAAATCGTGCGCAAGGAAGTGTTCGGCCCGGTCGTATCCGTCACGCGCTTCAAGGACGTCGAGCAGGCGATCGCCTGGGCGAATGATTCGGATTATGGGCTCGCGTCATCGGTGTGGACGCAGGACATCGGCCGCGGCATGCAGGTAGCGGCGCGGCTCCAGTACGGTTGCACCTGGGTCAATACGCATTTCATGCTGGTCAGCGAAATGCCGCATGGCGGCGTCAAGCGCTCGGGTTATGGCAAGGATCTTTCGATGTACGCACTCGAGGACTACACGACGGTGCGTCATGTAATGGTGAAACTGTGAGCGGCTACTTGCTGCGCGGCGCCCAGGCTTCGTAGGCGAGCAGCAGCAGCAGCCCACTCACGAACGGCAACAGCTCGAAGACGAGGCGGTAGGCTAACACCGCACCCAAAAGCTCCTCGGCCGGGATGTCGGTCAGCGTCACGAGAAGGATCGACTCGAACACGCCGAGACCCGCCGGCACGCCGGACAGCGCGCCCGCGGCGATCGCCGTGACATATACGGCGACAAATGCAGCGAATCCTATGCCTGCCGTGGGTGGCAACAACACGTAAAGCACGGCGATGGCGCAAAGCACCTCGGCTGTCCCGAGCAGGTACTGGATCGTCGTCAGCCGCGGACTCGGCAACTCGAAGGCAGGAACCAGGCTGCCGAGCGGCCGCACCCGCGCGATTACCAATCCAACATAGATCAGGTGCGTCACCAGCAGCCCCGCGCCGATCATCGTCACGACCTGCGGCTGGAGTCGCAGTGCCTCGGCCGCGCCCCCGGTGGCGGCGAGCATCGAGACGCCGGCCAGCAGCCCGAGGCCTGAGGCAAATGGCATCACCGATAACAGGATCAGCTTGCCGATATCGGCGGCTCCGTGACCCGCGGCGCTGTAGATCCGGTAACGGATCGCGCCGCCAGAAAAAGCGCCGAGTCCCACGGCGTGGCCGATCGGATAGGCGATCAGCGCCGTCACGAATGGCCGCTGCCATCCCGCCATGGGGCGCAGGTAACGCAACATCTGCACTTCATACAGTGCCAGCGCGAGGAATGCGCCGGCCGTGAACAAGCCCGCGAGCACCAGTATGCTGCCCGGTATCGCAGCGAAACTCTCCGCTACACCCGACGGATTCACTTCGCCGAGCTTGCGCCACAACACGGCTGCCGCGATCGCGATGATCACGAACGATGCAATGGGCGGCAGCAGTTTGCCAATACGCGATTTCACCCTGCTTCTCCCGCAATGAACCGCGCAATTGCCTGCACGACGGTCGCATTCGCAAGGATATCGCGATGCCCGAGGCCATCGGTAGAGATCAGCTTCAGGGCGGGCCACGCTGCGGCAAGAATTTCGGCCTCGCGGTAAGGAATCACCGCGTCATTGCGATCGTGCACGAGCAGTGCTGGAATTCGGCACTGCGGCCCGGCCGCGACCAGGTCCAGTTCCGCGACAGGGCGCCCCGCATGCTCATCGAGCAGGCGTGTGAAGTGCACCAGCGCGCGCGGCGGCAGGCGGAGCGCTTTTGCATACATGAATGGCATGCGGCTCACGCGCGTCGGACTCGACACGATCACGACCCGTGAAGTCTTGAATCCAAGCGCAAGTGCCGCGCCGATCACAGCTCCGCCGAATGAGTGACCGATCACGGCATGTGCGGGGCCGGTGATCTGCGTCACCTCGAGGAGCAGGTCTGCCAGCAGGCGCGGCGTCGCGCGTTCGCCCGCGGAGCGGCTATGGCCCGGCAGGTCGATCGCGATAGTACGCAGGCCGATGCGGCCAAGCGCCGTCGCGAGGGGGCCGAACTGCGTCGTGCGGCCGCGCCATCCGTGCAGGGAAAGCACCAGAGGCCCGGCCTCTCCCCAGCTCCGCGCGAAAAGGCCGGGGCGCAACTCGATCTCGCGCGATGCAAGTCCCGGCGCGAGTTCCCAGGGTTGCGTCGGATTTCTACCGCGTGGGCGCGACACCAGTTCCATCATCGCGCGCGCAGTGCGGCATGGCGCAATGCGGCCTGCGAGGCTGAACAGCAGCGGAAGATAAAATGGTACGGAATCTGCCACGTCAAAAAAGCCGGCACGGTTACCCGTGCCGGCTCTGTGTCATGCCGGATGCGGTGCTTCAGTCAGCCGCGGGTGCCGCGGCGTCTGCAGGCTCAGCCGCCATTTCGTTCACGCCAGTCGGACCGCCGCAGCCGTCGACTCCGTCGATCAACAGGATCGACAGGTCACCGTCGGCCTGGATATCGCGCACGCAGGCTACGGTCCCGGAAGCCAGCGGTGCGCTGAACTCCCACTTGCCTGGCGCCATCGGCAGCGTCTCGCCCGAGCCGTTGCACATCGGCGCCCCATCTTCGTCGGTGGGACCGGTCATGTTGACTTCGGCGACCATCATCTTGGCGTTGGCATACTTGTTCGCCTCGCCGATGAATTCCTTCGGCGTCAGGCGTATGCGCACGCTTTCGCACACCCCGCCCTGCGACACGGTCTTGATCGAGAGCGTCGCGCGGATCAGCGGCAGGTCGTCATTGGCGCTTCCACCGCTGCAGGCAGCGAGCGCTACCGCCGCGACTGCGGCGAACCCGAGAGCTTTGAGGCCAGAATTCTTCTGAAACGACATCGTCGGACACTCCCCAGTGGTTATTGTCCGTTGCCGGACTTTCGTTGCAGCCGGTGATTCTAATTGAATTCGCCCTGTTACGGGGCCGGCCAGGGCCGCTCCAGCTCCCACAGGAGTGGGGCGAACCCGCGCCTGGCCAGCAATCCTGCACCCAGGGGGCGGAATTGGCGCCCCAAGCGGCTCCGGTACCAGGCAGCGGGGCGCAGCCAGACCCCGGAATCGCTGCGCCCGCGGTCTGCGTTGCGCCGCCAGTCCTCGGTGGTCAACACGCTGAAATACATGGCGCCGCGGCACAGCCGGGAAAGATTCCTGAGCGCCCGCGCAGCCTCCTTGTCGGGGAGGTATTGCAGCACGTCGTGGCAGATCACCAGGTCGAATGGCACCCGGGACGCGTAGTCGGCAATGCTGGCCTGGATCCAGCCATGGCGCCTGCACAGGTATTCGCTGGGGTCCAGCCCGATGTATCGGGCGCGCGGGAAATACTCGCGCACCGGCTTTCGCATGTGCCCGAGACCACAGCCGGCATCCAGTACGCGCCGGACGCTGAATCCCAGGTAGGACGTGAATGCGCAGATGAGCCTGCCAAGCCGCAGGGCATCATCGCGTGAGGCGACGCGCGTCTCGGGGTCGCGGTAGTAGCGCTGATAGAACCGGGCGTCGAACTTCACCGGCAATTATTCGACCGTGACGCTCTTGGCAAGGTTGCGCGGCTGGTCGAGGTCAGTGCCTCTCAGCACGGCGGTGTGATATGCGAGCAGCTGCAGCGGTATCGTGTAGACCGCTGGCGCCTGGAAGTAGCTGACGTGCCGCGGCATCGTGATCACCTGCACACCATCCGATGGCTCAATGCCCGATTCCGGGTCCGCAAACACGTAGAGCATGCCACCACGCGCGCGGACTTCCTGCAGGTTCGATTTCACTTTCTCGAGCAGGTCGTTGTTCGGTGCCACCGCTATCACCGGCATGTCGGCGTCCACGAGTGCAAGAGGCCCATGCTTCAGTTCCCCGGCGGCGTAGGCTTCGGCATGAATGTAGGAAATCTCCTTGAGCTTCAGCGCGCCTTCCATCGCTATCGGGAACATCGCGCCGCGCCCGAGGAAAAGCGCATGATGCTTCGGCGCGATTTCCCTCGCAAGCTCCCGGATCACCGGGTCCAGCGCAAGCGTCTGCTCGAGCATCGCGGGCAGCTCCAGCAGCCGCTGCACCAGGCTCCGCTCGCGCTCCGCCGGGAACCCATGGTGCTTCCCGATCGCAATGACCAGCATGCCGAGCGCCGCGAGTTGCGTCGTAAAAGCCTTGGTCGAGGCCACGCCGATCTCCGGCCCCGCGCGCGTCAACAGAACGAGCTCCGATTCGCGCACCAGCGAGCTCTCCGGCACGTTGCAGATTGCCAGTGTCGAGAGAAATCCGGCCTTGCGCGCCAGCCTGAGGGCCGCGAGCGAATCAGCGGTCTCACCGGACTGCGAAATAGTGACAAACAGGGAGTTCGCGGGCACGACCGGATCGCGGTAGCGGAATTCGCTGGCAATCTCGACGCGGCAGGGCACACGGCAGATCTGCTCGATGAAATATCCGGCGACCACGCCCGCGTGATAGCTGGTGCCGCAGGCCACGATGTGAACCGAGGTCGTGCGCTTCAGCACTTCCATTGCGGCCGGCCCGAACGCCTGCGATAACAATTTGCCGCCGGCGATGCGCTCGGAAAGCGTCTGCGCCACGGCGCGCGGCTGCTCGTGAATCTCTTTCAGCATGAAATGCGCGTAATCGCCGCGCTCGGCGGCCTCCGCCGACTGCTCCGAGACGTATTCCGCCCGTTCGACTGCCTGACCGGAGGCGTCCACGATCTCGATGCTCCGGCGGTGGATGCAGGCGACGTCGCCCTCTTCCAGGATCACGAATCGCCGCGTCACGGGCAGGAGCGCCGCGATGTCCGAGGCCACGAAGTTTTCGTCCTCGCCGATGCCGATCAGCGCAGGGCAACCGGCGCGAGCCAGCACGATGCTGTCGGGGTCCTGCCCCCACATCACGGCGAGCGAATAGGCACCACGCAGCTCGGCAACAGTCTTGCGCACGGCAGCGAACAGGTCCTTTTGTCCGGCGAGATGGTGATGAATCCGGTGCGCGATCACCTCGGTGTCGGTATCGGAAGTGAATTCATAACCGAGCCGCTCGAGCTCCGCGCGCAGCTCCTCATGATTCTCGATGATCCCGTTGTGCACTATCGCGATGCCGTCCCGCGAAATATGCGGATGGGCATTGCGCTCATTCGGCACGCCATGGGTGGCCCAGCGCGTGTGGGCGATGCCGAGATGGCCAGCGGTCGGCGAGGCCAGCAGCGCCTCGGAAAGCATTGCAACCTTTCCGACGGCACGCAGCCGCGCGACTTCCGTGCCGCCATTCAGCACGGCGACACCGGCTGAGTCGTAGCCACGGTATTCAAGGCGCCTCAGGCCCTCGATCAGGATCGGGACCACGTCGCGTCCGGCCACCGCTCCGACGATTCCGCACATGCTCCACAGATCCTGGGGCGTACCCGGTTATTGATGGGCGGCAACCGCGGGGGGGGCCGGCGGGGCCGTCGCGACATTCTAAGCCAAAGGCGTTTCGCAGGAGCGGGGGCCCATTTCACAGAATCCGGTGGGTGCCCACGGCACAGGCACGGACTTAAGGTTTTTTCGGCCAGATGCCGAGCCAGCGCATCGCCGCTTCTTGGCTGGAGAAGAATTCGACACGCACGCCGCGGTTCATCGCCGCGATCTTGAAGAAGTCGGTCTGCTGGTCAGGAACGTGGCCCTGCACGAAGCAGGCCATGGCGAGGCCAGGCGCGAGACGTGCGGCCGCGGATGCGTTTTCGAATGACTCCATCGTCGTCATGCGCCGCCCCGTCACCGTGCCTTCGGTCAGCACCCGCCGCATGCCGCTCTTCATGCAAGCCTCGCCGATCGACTGCCAGAATCGGTTCATGCGTTCTGGCGTGATCTCGAATCCCGGTACCAGCCGGGCATATAGATAGCCATCGCGCAGTTCCAGCGCGGCTTCGGAATCCGGCGGTGCCTGATCTTCTTCGATCTCCATTCCGCAGTGGCTAACCGGGTTTCTTCGTTGGACGCTTCCAGTTGTCCAGAGTCTGTTGCCGGGCTCGCTCCAGAGTCAACTTTCCGGCAGGAGCCGGCTTGGTGATGGTCGACCCGGCCCCAATGACGGCATCCGCACCAACCGTCACCGGCGCCACCAGCATCGTGCCCGAGCCGATGAAGGCACCGTCCTCGATGCTAGTGCGGTGCTTGTTGGCGCCGTCGTAATTACAGGTCACGGTACCGGCGCCGACATTGACATTGGCGCCGATCGTCGTGTCGCCAAGATAGGTCAGGTGATTCGCCTTGCTGCCGGGCCCGAGCTCCGTGTTCTTGACCTCGACGAAGTTGCCGATGTGCACTTCATCGGCGAGCCGCGTGCCGGGGCGTAGCCTTGCGAACGGGCCGATCACGCAGCGCGCACCCGCGATCGCGCCCTCGATGACGCAATTGGCACGGACTTCCGTGTCGGCGCCGATTTCGCAATCGCGCAGCAGGCTGCCCGGTCCGATGCGCGCACGATCGCCGAGATGCACCTTGCCCTCGAGGATCACATTGATCTCGAGCACGACATCGCGCCCACAATGAACCTCGCCGCGGATATCCACGCGCGCGGGATCCACGATCGTTACGCCAGCACGCATCAGATCTGCCGCGCGATCGCGCCGGCGCGCCGCTTCGACTTCCGCGAGCTGCAGCTTGTCATTCACGCCCAGCACCTCCGTGGCCGACGCCGCGACGACGGCTTCGACCGCAACACCGTCCCGCACCGCGGCGACGATGCAATCAGGCAGATAGTACTCGCCCTGGGCGTTGTCGCGCCCGAGCACGGAGAGCCAGCGCCGGAGCCAGTCGGCCGGCGCCGCCAGCAGGCCGGTATTGACCTCGGCAATGGCGAGCTCCTTCCGGTTCGCGTCCTTGTGCTCGACGATGCGTGCCACGCGACCGGTGGTATCACGGATCACGCGACCGTAACCGGCCGGATCCGGCAAAACTGCGCTCAGCAGCGCGAGCGATGACGCCCCGGCACGGCTGGTCAGATCGGTAAGCGTCGCGGCCCGCACCAGCGGCACATCGCCGTACAGCACGAGCACGATATGGTCATCGGGAATTGCCGGCATGGCCTGCAGCACGGCATGCCCGGTGCCCAGCTGCTCCGCCTGCAACGCCCAGTGGATTCCGGCATCCGGGAACGCCTCACGGACGCGCTCGCCGCCATGGCCGTAAACGACGTGGGTTGCCGCGGGATTAAGCGAACGCGCCGTGTCAATGACATGGGCCAGCAGTGGCCGGCCCGCAAGCGGCTGCAGGACCTTGGGCAGGTCACTTGTCATGCGCTTGCCTTGGCCGGCGGCCAGGATGACGATGGACAGGGGCATGGGTCGGAATTGTAGCGGAGAGCGGGCGGGGTTCGCCGCAAGCCAAGGAGGCGCCATGAAGATTGATTGCCCGTTCCTCGATGCCGTCGGCAATACGCCGCTGATCCGGCTGCGGCGCGCGTCCGAACGCACCGGCTGCACGATCTATGGCAAGGCGGAGTTCATGAATCCAGGCGGTTCAGTGAAGGATCGCGCTGCCAAGTACATATTGATCGATGCGCTCCAGCGCGGCGTCGTGCGCCACGGTGGCGTCGTCGTCGAGGGCACGGCCGGTAACACCGGCATTGGACTGACTCTCGCCGGCAACGCGCTCGGCCTGCGCACGATCATCGTGATACCCGAGACCCAGTCGGTCGAAAAACAATCGGCGCTCAAGGGCATGGGCGCCGAGTTGCGCCTCGTACCGGCCGTCCCGTACAAGAACCCGGATAACTACGTGCATCAGGCACGCCGTCTGGCCGAAGAACTCGCCGCGACCGTGCCCGAGGGTGTGTTGTACGCCAATCAGTGGGACAACCACGCTAATCGCGAGGGACACGTCGCGAGTACCGGGCCGGAAATCTGGGCCCAGACCGACGGTCACGTCGACGCCTTCATATGCGCGGTCGGCACCGGCGGGACGCTCGCCGGCGTCGCGGAGTATCTGAAGCAGCGCCGGCCCGGCATCGTCACCGCGGCCGCCGACCCGGATGGCGGCGGTATTTACAACTGGGTCAAACACGGAGAATTGAAATCGCTCGGCAGCTCAATCACCGAAGGCATCGGCCAGAACCGCGTGACCGGCAACCTCGAGGGCGCAAGGATCGATGACGCCTTCAACATCCCCGATGCCGAGCTGCTGCCGGTATTGTGGGAGCTGATCGGCGACGAGGGGATCTACGTCGGAGCCTCCAGCGGCCTCAACGTCGCGGGCGCGATCCGGCTGGCCAGCAAGCTCGGCCCCGGTCACACGATTGTGACGATCCTCTGCGATTCAGCGAGAAGTTACGAATCCAGGCTGTTCAACAAGGACTTTCTGACCAGCCGCGGTCTGCCGCCGCCGCCGTGGATATAGGTGGTACCTCTTTGCGGCCAAAAGAAGCAATCGCGATGCTACAACGCCAGGCACAACTCGGTTTCCTGAGTCACTCACGGCAAATTGAGTTTGAGTACGAGCCGGCATTCGACTCATCGAGGAGGTGGGAGGATTTTCGTGCGCTGATCGCGGATGTCCGCGCAATCGATGCCCGCGCGCGCGCAGCATATTCAGGGTTGGGAGGGTTGTCTGGACGGTCTCGCCGGCTATCTATGCGACTGATAACGGGCCAGTCACCGGTTCGACGTCCAGCGCAGTTTTTACCAAGGGTAGGGTTTGCCGTCCCAGTTCAGGAATCGTCCGG
>JAQBHG010000066.1:0-3754 GCA_032127975.1 Steroidobacteraceae bacterium | reverse complement strand
CGCCTACTGCCCGCAAAGCATTCGTTACGACACCGGGCTCGAGCGCGAGTCGTTGATGGAGCCCGGCGCCGTGATCGAGCGCGCCCGCGCGGCAAAGGAAAACGGCGCGACGCGCTTCTGCATGGGCGCGGCCTGGCGCAGCCCCAAGGACCGCGATCTCGAGACGGTCGCTGCCATGGTGAGCGGCGTGCGCAAACTCGGGCTTGAGACCTGCGCGACGCTCGGCATGCTGACGCCCGCCCAGGCCAGGCGGCTGAAAGACGCGGGACTCGATTACTACAACCACAATCTCGATACTTCCGCGGATTTCTATGGCGAGGTCATCACGACGCGGAGCTACCAGGACCGTCTCGATACGCTCGCCGCCGTGCGCGATGCCGGCATCCATGTCTGCTGCGGCGGCATCCTCGGGATGGGAGAGGACACCGCCGACCGCGTGGCACTGCTGCACACGCTCGCGACCCTCTCGCCGCATCCCGAGAGCGTGCCGGTCAACCAGCTCGTGCAGGTCGAGGGAACGCCGCTGGCGGGCACCGCGCCGCTCGATCCCATCGAATTTGTTCGCATCATCGCCGTCGCGCGCATCCTGATGCCGCGCGCGCACGTGCGCCTGTCGGCAGGGCGCAGCAGCATGAGCGACGAGATGCAGGCATTGTGCTTCCTGGCCGGTGCCAACTCCATTTTCTACGGCGAAAAGCTCCTGACCACCGGCAATCCGGACACCGTGAGTGACCATGCGTTGTTCGGGCGGCTCGGAATCCGGCCGGAACCTGCCGCCGCCGGCAGTTGATAGCAGTGCCTGTCGCGCCGATCTCGTTTGCCCCCGTGCTCGCGGATCTCGATTCCCGCGGACTGCGGCGGCGGCGGCGCACCGTGCAGCGGCGCAAGCCCGAATCCGCGGAAATCGAAGTCGACGGGCAACGCTGCGTGGACTTCTGCAGCAACGATTACCTCGGCCTCGCCGCGCATCCGCAGGTCATCGCGGCTTTCATCGACGCCGCACGCGTTCACGGCGTCGGCGCGCGCGCCTCGCACCTGATCACCGGACACCAGGCCGAGCACGAAGCGCTTGAGCAGGAGCTTGCCGCCTTTACCGGGCGCGAGCGGGCAATCGTTTTTTCGACCGGCTACATGGCGAATCTCGGTCTGGTCCGCGCGCTCGTTCCGCGCGGCGCTGCGGTCTACGGTGACAGCCTGAATCATGCGTCGCTGATCGACGGCGGGCGGCTGTCCGGCGCGGCGCTCCATCGCTACCCGCACGGAGACGCCGCCGCACTCGAACGAGAACTCGCTCAGCAGGAATCCGGCGCCGCGGTCGTGTTGACCGACGGTGTCTTCAGCATGGACGGCGACCTCGCGCCATTGCCGGCGCTTGCTGCCGCCTGCAAACGGCAGGGCGCGTTTCTGGCCGTCGACGACGCCCACGGTCTCGGCGTCCTCGGCGCAACCGGGCGGGGCGCACTCGAGCACTTCCGACTGACGGAGCCGGAAGTTCCGGCACTCGTCGGTACGTTCGGCAAGGCCTTCGGGACCTTTGGCGCATTCGTCGCGGGGAGCACGGACCTGGTGGACGCCCTGGTCCAGCGCGCCCGCACCTACATTTATACGACCGCACTGCCGCCCGCCGTTGCCGCGGCGACGCGCGCCGCGCTTGCCGTCTCGGTCGCTGAACCGTGGCGGCGTGAGCGGGTGCTTGCACTCACCCGCCGCTTCCGTGAACTCGCGCGGGCCGCAAGTATTCCGCTTGGCGCTTCCGAAACCCCGATCCAGCCTATCCTGCTTGGCGGTGCAGACGACGCCGTGCGGACGAGCAATGCGCTGCTCGAGCGCGGCTTCTTCGTTGCGGCGATCCGGCCGCCGACCGTGCCCGCCGGCACTTCGCGCCTGCGTTTGACGCTCTCCGCCGTCCATCGCGACGTCGATGTCGAAAACCTCATAGCCAGCCTGGCCGAAGCCCTGGCACCCCCATGAGCAACGAAGGGCATCAACTCGATGTCGCCGCCATTCGCCGGCACCATGATCGTGCGAGCGCGACCTACGATGAATCTGCCGTGCTGCAGGCGCGCGTGCGACAGCAGCTGATCGATCGTCTCGACTGGATCGCCTTCGAACCGGAATTCATCGTCGATCTCGGATGCGGCACCGGCCATGCGGCACGCGCGCTCGGCGCGCGATGGCCCGGGGCGCGCGTAATGGCGGTGGATTTTTCGGCAGGCATGCTGCGCGAAGCCGCCCGCCACGACGAGGCCATGCGATGTGAGCGCCTGTGCGCCGATGCACTCGAGCTGCCGCTGCCTGATGCGAGCGTGGACCTGCTGTTCTCGAACCTCATGCTGCCCTGGTGCGACGACCTCGACGCGGCATTCGCGGAAATCGCGCGCGTACTGCGGCCGCGCGGACTCCTGACATTCACTACCTTCGGCCCGGACACCCTGATCGAGCTGCACGAGGCATGGCACGAGGCCGACGATTACACGCACATCATTCCATTTGCCGACATGCACGACATCGGCGACGGCCTCATCCGGGCAGGATTTGTCGAGCCCGTGCTCGATGTCGTGCGTTACACGCTGACCTACCCGGACATTTTCGCGTTGATGCGGGACCTCAAGGCCATCGGTTCGCAGAACGCGACGACCGGCAGGCCGCGCGGCCTGACGGGAAGGCAGATATTGCGCACGGTGGAGCGGACTTACGAGCGCCATCGCCATGAGGGAAAGCTGCCCGCAAGTTACGAAGTCGTATTCGGGCAGGCATGGGGTGCCGTCGAGCGACCGGATGCGGAGCGGGACGGCGAATTCAGTGTCCCGGTCTCGGCCATTCGACACCGTGGCGGAGGCCGCGAATCGCCATGAGCCGGAGTTTCTTCGTGACGGGCACCGATACGGCCGTCGGCAAGACGCTCGTGACCGCGGGCCTGCTGCGCTCCCTGCGTGAAACCGGCGTGACCGTCGCAGGCATGAAGCCGGTCGCTGCGGGCGCGATCGCGGGCCCCGAGGGGCGCGCGAATGAGGATGCGCTGCTCCTGCAATCCGAGTCGAGCTTGCGGCATCCCTATGCGATCGTGAATCCCTGGCTGTTCGAACCGGCAATCGCGCCGCATATCGCCGCTGCAGAGGCCGGCATCGTGATCGACACAAATCGCATTGTCCGGGCCCACGAAGTACTTCGCGCATCGGCTGATGTCGTGCTCGCGGAAGGCGCTGGCGGTTTTCTCGTGCCGCTGGATGCGCGCCGGTCATTCGCCGACTTGCCGGGCCTGCTCGGCATGGAAGTACTGCTCGTTGTCGGCCTGCGCCTTGGCTGTCTGAACCACGCGCTTCTGACCGTTGAGGCAATCAGCACGCGCGGTTACAGGCTCGCCGGCTGGATCGGAAACAGCATCGATCCGGTGTTTGCGCGTCGCGACGCCAATATCGCCACGCTCACCGATAAGATCGCCGCCCCATGCCTTGGCGTCGTTCCCTGGCTGCCGGATCCGGGTGTCGCAGAGGCCGCGGCAGCCGTTCCGGCTGCGGCCATGCTGCGGCCTGCCTGAGCGGTTGCCGTCAGGCTGCATCCTGTTGGATTGCAAGGGGAAAATCCCGTTGCGACCCGTTGCCGCGTCCCTTAGGATGCGCGGGCCGTGAGCCCGCGATACGCTGGCCACCATCAGGAGTATCGGTGCCCATCGTGAAGCGGAACCCCAGGTCGGCGATTGTTTATGGCGCCCTCGCGACGCTCGCCGCCCTGCCTGCCCGCGCGGATTGGAGCC
>JAQBHG010000065.1:0-3407 GCA_032127975.1 Steroidobacteraceae bacterium | reverse complement strand
CACGCCGGAATCATCCTGTACCGGACACTTCATGCCCATGGCTTCGCAAGCGCAGCGGAGTCGGTGTCCGCCGACGACGGGCTCGCGCTCGTCGATTGCCGCATCACCAATGCCGTCAAATGCCTGCCGCCCGCCAACAAGCCGCTGCCGGCAGAGGTGCGGCAGTGCAACCGGTACCTGGCGGCGGAGCTCGTGGCGGTGCCGGCTGGCGGCGTGATCGTCGCACTCGGCGCGATTGCGCACGGCGCCGTGCTGCGGGCAGTCGGCATCAAGCCCGCCCAGGCCCGTTTCGCGCATGGCGCCGTGCATGAACTCCCGCGGCAGATAGTGCTGCTCGACTCCTATCATTGCAGCCGGTACAACACCCAGACCCGCCGCCTGACAGGGCCCATGTTTGACCAGGTCTTCGCCCGCGCACGGCACTTGCTCACAGGCTGAAAATCGCGACACCATGCGCCGGTGAGCGACTTCGACGCCAAAACATTTGTCAGCGCGCTGCCAACACGGCCGGGCGTCTACCGGATGCTGGGTTCGGGCGGCGAAATTCTCTACGTCGGCAAGGCGCGCAGCCTCAAGTCACGGGTCGGGAGCTACTTCCGCGCCGACCAGCTGCAGCCCAGGGTCCAGGCACTGGTACGCCTGGTCGCCGGCGTAGAAATCACGGTGACCAATTCGGACACTGAGGCGCTGCTGCTCGAGCACAACCTGATCAAGCGCCACCGGCCGCGCTTCAACGTGATCCTGCGCGACGACAAGAGCTTCCCCTATGTGCACATCTCGGCGCATGAATTCCCGCGGCTGTCTTTCTACCGTGGTTCACGCAGGCTCGCGGGGCGGATGTTCGGCCCTTACCCCAGTGCAAGCGCGATGCACGAGACGCTGAACCAGCTGCACAAGCTGTTCCGGATTCGCAGTTGCAAGGACAGTTACTTTGCCAATCGCTCGCGACCTTGCCTCGAGTACCAGATTGGCCGCTGTTCGGCACCGTGTACCGGTCTGATCAGCAAGGAGGCCTACGAGCGCGATGTGAAATCGGCCATGGAAGTCCTCGAGGGCCGCGCCGCCGAAGTGACCGCACGAATCGGCGGCGAAATGGACCAGGCGGCCGAAAGGCTCGACTACGAGCGCGCCACAGTGCTCAGGGACCAGCTGGCCGCGCTGACCGACGTCCAGTCCCGTCAGATCGTGAGTCGTGTGCGCAGCGTGACCGACACCGACGTCATTGCCGTGGCGGAGGCGGGCGGCGACTTCTGCATCTCGCTGATGTTCATTCGCGGCGGGCAGCTGCTGGGTACCTCGACCTTTCATCCGCGGGCACCGATCAGTGACGCACCGGAAGTACTTTCGGCATTTCTCGGGCTGCACTACCTGGATCGAGACCCGCCACCGCGGATCCTGCTTTCCCACACGGTGGAGGACGCCGATACACTTGCCGCATCGCTGACCGAGCGGGCAGGGCGGCGCGTGCGACTCGGCCGCGCGAGCCGCGGTCTGCCGCAGCGTTGGCTGCAGCTTGCAAGGCAGAACGCGGAGAACGAACTTCGGATGCGCAGCGCAAGCCAGGCAAGTCTCGCCGAGCAGTTCGCCGAACTCGGTGTATTCCTGGGTCTTGCTGCGGCCCCCGGGCGCATCGAGTGCTTTGATGTCAGCCATATGCAGGGCGAGGCGACCATCGCCTCCTGCGTCGTGTTCGGCCCGACCGGCCCGCTGAAGGCGGAGTACCGGCGCTACAACATCGAGAAAGTGGAACCTGGCGACGACTATGGCGCCATGCGCCAGGCCTTGACGCGCCGCTACCGGCGGCGCCAGCAGGAGCAGGCGCAATTGCCCGACCTGCTGTTGCTCGACGGCGGCGCAGGCCAGCTCGCGGAAGCAGCACGGGTGCTCACCGAACTGTCACTTTCGATTCCTGCGGTCGCCGGTGTGGCCAAAGGAGCCGATCGTCGCGCCGGACAGGAGCGCATTTTCTTGTTGGGCCACAAGTCGGCCTCTATACTGCCGCCGGACTCGAAGGCGCTGCACCTGATCCAGCGTGTGCGGGACGAAGCCCACCGGTTCGCGATCAGCGGCCACCGCCGCAGTCGTGCCCGGTCGCGTCAGACCTCGATGCTGGAGGCAGTCGCAGGTCTCGGCCCGGCCCGCCGGCGCGCGCTGTTGAAACAGTTCGGCGGCCTGCAGGGTGTGTTGCGCGCCGGAATCGAGGACCTCGCGCGCGCGCCCGGCATCGGACCCGCGCTCGCACAAGCGATTTTCGAGCATCTGCACCCTGGAGCCGGATGACAAATCCCTACACAATCCCGAACCTGCTGACGGCGCTTCGCATCGCGCTGATCCCGGTGATCGTCGGGTTGTTCTACCTGCCGTACACCTGGTCGAACATGGCCTGCGGGCTCCTGTTCGGGCTGGTCGGCATCACCGATGCCTTCGACGGCTACCTGGCGCGGAAGCTCGGCCAGGTGTCGCCGCTCGGCGCCTTTCTCGATCCTGTCGCCGACAAGCTGATCGTCGCCACCGCGCTCGTGCTGATCGTCAGCAAGGACCCGGTCTGGTACGTGACACTGACCGCAGCCGTGATCATCGGGCGCGAAATCGCAATCTCGGCGTTGCGCGAATGGATGGCCGAAATCGGCGCGCGCCACAAGATGAAGGTTTCGAGCGTCGCCAAGTTCAAGACCATCGTCCAGATCGTTGGCCTGTCCATGATGCTGTTTCAGCAGGACCTGCTCGGCCTGCCGATGTACTGGACCGGGCTCGCGCTGACCGTGCTCGCCGCCGTGTTGACGCTGTGGTCGATGGCGGTTTATTTGCGTGCGGCGTGGCCGGAACTGCGGGGTTTCAGGCAAACTTGACAGTCCGGACCCTGCTCCTAAAATGACGGCCCCTGCGGGAATAGCTCAGTTGGTAGAGCGCAACCTTGCCAAGGTTGAGGTCGCGAGTTCGAGCCTCGTTTCCCGCTCCAGATTTCACCGAAACCCCGGGACGCCATTCCGGGGTTTCGTGTTTAATGCCCCCGAAGGCTAGGTGGCAGAGTGGTCATGCAGCGGCCTGCAAAGCCGTGTACGCCGGTTCGATTCCGACCCTAGCCTCCATTCACCCAGTCTTGCGCCGTTCGCATAACGTGGCGTGTGTCACGCCCTGCAGCTCGAGCAGACCTTAGATTGCAGGTTAACCGGACACCGATGCACGTGCTGAAACGCTTCCCCAGACTCGTGGTCGTGAGCGCTGCGTCGGCGCTCATGGCTTTGGTATCCGCCTGTGGCGGCGGATCGGCCGTGGCGCCGTCGCCGCCGCCTGTCGAGCTCACCCGCAGCTGGCGTATGGGTTTCTTCACGGTTCCGCCGCGCCCGAGCGTCGCCGCGGCAATCGAATCCATCGATCGCTGGAGTCTGCGTGCCGAATTGGTCGCG
>JAQBHG010000064.1:0-3153 GCA_032127975.1 Steroidobacteraceae bacterium | reverse complement strand
GAGCGTGATCGGCAATCAAGTGAAGCTCGCCGAGGCGCGTCAGCGCGGCCGCCGGCTCGCCGATGAAAATGCCATCCTCCGCGCCAGCGATGGCGCCAAGCTGATCGCAAGTTCGCGGCCGATGCAGGATGTCGTGCGACTTGCGCGGCAGGTCGCGCCCTCGGACGCGAGCGTGTTGATCACCGGCGAACCAGGCACGGGCAAGAGCCTGCTGGCGCGCCTGGTTCACGACTGGTCTGGCCGTGCTGAAAAATCATTCATCTCGGTCAATGCCGGCGGGCTGCCGGAATCCGTGTTCGAAAGCGAGATGTTCGGGCACGTGAAGGGCGCTTTCACCGATGCAAAGACGGATCGTACCGGTCGCTTCGAGCTGGCCGACGGCGGCACCCTTTTTCTGGACGAAATCGGCAACGTACCGCCGGCGCAGCAGGCGCGGCTGCTGCGTTCGCTCGAAACCGGCGAGTTCGAGCGGGTCGGTTCCTCGCGCACGCAGCGCGCCGATGTGCGCGTCGTATCCGCAACCAATGCGGACCTGCCCGCGATGATCGCCGACGGCCGATTCCGCGAGGATCTCATGTTTCGCATCAACACGGTCGAGGTCCGCCTGCCACCGCTGCGCGAACGGCGCGAGGAGATTATTGAGTTGGCGACTGCTGCACTCGGTCGCAAGGCAGCACAGTACGGCCGCGACGTGCGTGGCTTTGATGCGGGGGCGGTTGCGGCATTGCAGCAGTACAATTGGCCCGGCAACGTGCGCGAACTCAACAGCGTGGTTGAGCGCAGCCTGTTGCTGACGATGAACTCCGAGGTTGGCGTGGCGGATCTGCGGCTATCGCCAGCACGCGCGGGCCCGCCAGCCCTCGAGGAAATGAGTCTCGAAGATGCCGAGCGGGCGCTGATCCGCTCCGCGATCAAGCGCAATACTGGGAGCGTACCAGCCGCGGCGGAAGCGCTCGGGCTTTCACGCAGCGCGATGTACCGGCGCCTGGAGAAGCTCGGACTCAAGCCGGACGAGCTGTAAGGCGTTGCGGCTGGCGCGATGCACGGCGAACGCGCAAACTCCGGCGCCGTGACGCAGCAATTGGAAACGCGCAAACCACTGAAAACCCGGCCGGTCGTGCGGCGCACCGGCCTGCCATTTCAGGTCCGCATCGTGCTGCTCACGCTGGCCGGTGGCCTGCCCGCAATCCTGCTGGCATTTATTCTGCTGCGCGATGCGCCGCTGCCGGATTCCGTGCACCGGCTGATCGTCGTCCTGATTCTCGGCGTCTGGATCGGATTCGCGATCGGCGTTTACCGTGCAACCGTTGAACCGCTGCGGTCAATTGCGAATCTGCTGGAGGCATTGCGGGGTGGCGATTACGCGATTCGCGGCCGGCACGCGAAGAAAGGTGATGCGCTCGGAGATGTCGTGCTGGAGTCCAATCGCCTGGGCGCCACGCTGCGCTCTCAGCGCTTCGAGGCACTCGAAGCCTCAGCACTGCTCAACAAGGTGCTCGCGGAAATCGACGTCGCGGTGCTCGCTTTCGACGGTGACGAGCGAATCCGGCTGGCAAACCGCGCGGCCGGTGAATTGTTGCGCCGGCATCCGGACGCCCTCATTGGCCTGTCTGCCACCGAGACGGGTATGGCCGGCATCCTCGAGGGCGCGCGCGTCAGCAGTGAGTCGCACCACTTTGCGGGGCGCAGTGGGCGCTGGCAGATCATGCGCGAGACCTTCCGCGAAGCCGGGCGTCAATTCCGCCTGCTGGTCGTTACCGATCTCAGCCAGGCGCTGCGCGAGGAAGAGAGGCGCGCCTGGCGCCGGCTGATCCGGGTGATCTGGCACGAACTCAATAATTCGCTGGCGCCGATCAAGTCGGTCATCGAGACGAGCCGCGACGCGCTGACGGCCGGCGCACCGGATGCAACCGAACGCGAGGAACTGGCGCATAACCTGGCGCTGGTAGCCGAGCGCGCCGAGTCCCTGCGCAGATTTCTGTCGCGCTACAGTGAGCTTGCGCGCATGCCGGAGCCGACCATCGCGGATTGCGATGTGTCGGCTCTGCTGCGGCAGGTCGCGGCCGTCCAGCCGGCTGGGCGCGTTCAACATGCTGCCGCGGACGGCCTGACACTGCGGGCCGACGCCGACCAGTTACAGCAGGCCCTGATCAACCTGGTCAGAAACGCGGTCGAAGCGATGGGGGATGGCGGGGAATCCGTGGAGTTACGCGCTTTGCGCGGCAGGGACGGTGTCGTGTTCGAGATCGAGGACAGTGGCCCCGGGGTCGCCAATCCCGACAACCTGTTCGTGCCTTTCTTCACGACCAAGCCCGGCGGCAGCGGAATCGGGCTGGTCCTGGCCCGCCAGGTCGCCGAAGCCCATGGCGGCTCGTTGTCCCTGCAGAACCGGACCGACCGCAGTGGCTGCATTGCGCGGCTTTTCATTCCGGCGTGAAATGGCCCACCGGCAGTCGTTACACTCGGCAACCGGGGAGCGAGGAATGACCGCAATGACCGACAAGAAACGGGGTTTGGGGCGCGGCCTCGAGGCGCTGCTCGGACAAACCTCGCCGCGCCCGGTGGCCGGTGTTCCCCCGGCCCGCGACCAGCTGACCCACGTGCCCGTGGACCTGCTGGAAAAGGGTAAGTACCAGCCGCGCATGGACATGCGCGAGGAATCGCTCGCCGAACTCGCTGACTCAATCCGGGCCCAGGGCGTGGTCCAGCCGATTGTCGTACGCCCGGTTGGCACGCCATCGGCGAGCGGCCCGCAACGCTACGAGATCATCGCCGGCGAGCGACGCTGGCGCGCGGCCCAGATGGCGGGACTCGCCGATGTACCTGCAGTCGTGCGGCGCGTGGACGACGAAACCGCGGTCGCGATGGCGCTGATCGAGAATATCCAGCGCGAGAACCTCAACCCGCTGGAGGAAGCCGTGGCGCTGTCGCGCCTGATCACCGAGTTCGAGCTCACCCACCAGCAGGCGGCCGAGGCCGTGGGACGCTCGCGTGTTGCGGTCTCGAACCTGTTGCGTTTGCTGGAATTGCCCGACGAGGTCAAGACGCTGGTCGAGCAACGAAAGCTCGAAATGGGCCACGCGCGCGCACTGCTCGGATTGACCAATCGCCGGCAGCTGGCAGAAGTCGCGGGGCTGGTCGCGAAAAAGGGCC
>JAQBHG010000063.1:0-7084 GCA_032127975.1 Steroidobacteraceae bacterium | reverse complement strand
AGGTTGGGGCCCGGATTGAAGGCGGACTTGGAGCCTCGATGCCATGAAGAGCGATGCTTTCCAGGAGGCGCTGAAGAATGATGCCTTCCTCGACGCGATGAAGAACGATGCTTTCCAGGAGGCGATGAAGAACGACGCCCTCCTCGACGCCATGAAGAATGACGCGTTCCAGGAAGCGATGAAGAACGATGCCTTCCTCGACGCGATGAAGAACGATGCCTTCCTCGACGCCATGAAGAGCGATGCCTTCCAGGATGCGATGAAGAACGACGCCTTCCAGGACGCGATGAAGAATGACGCCTTCCTCGACGCGATGAAGAGCGACGCCTTCCAGGACGCCATGAAGAACGACGCCATGCAGACGAGCGCGCAGCAGTAGCAATCAGCTGCCGGATGTCGAAATGCTGAACGGAGCAGGGCCGCCTGCGAATAAGCGGGCGGCCCTGTTGTCTTTGCCCTCACTGGCAGGCGTATTGCTCACCGGGTTTCTGGCCGGCGCCCCGGCCGTTGCCGACCCCTTCGAGCTGGATGTCGTCGAGACCGATGAGCTCCGGGTTATCTACCTCGATCCGTTTCAGACCCACCTTGTGCCGCTGGTCTCACGGACTTTTTACAATTCGCTGCAATTCCAGCGCCGGGTCTTCGAATGGACTCCGTATGAGAAAAGCACCTTGCTGTTGGTCGATTTTTCAGACTATGGCAATGGTGGCGCCCGCGTTTCGCCAGGCAATGGCCTGACCATCTATATCGCCCCGGCGAAGCACACGCTCGAGTCCCTTCCGGGCGGTGAGCGCATGTACTCGATGATGAACCACGAGGCTGTGCATCTTGCCAACACAGACGCGGCCAACAGTCGCGACCTGCGGTGGCGGCGGCTGTTCGGCGGCAAGCCGCGCCAGACCGAGGAACACCCGGAGACGATCCTCTACAACTACCTTACGGTGCCACGCCTGAGCTCGCCACGCTGGTACCTCGAGGGTGCGGCGTCGTTCATGGAGACCTGGATGGCGGGCGGCGTTGGCCGCGCCCAGGGAGCCTACGGCGAAATGGTATTCCGCTCGATGGTCCGCGACGACGCGCACTTCTACAGTAATCTCGGTCTCGTTTCCAAGGGCGTCGCCGCCGATTTCCAGACCGGCACCAACGCCTACCTGTACGGTACGCGCTTCTTCAGCTACCTGGCCTACGTCCACTCACCGGAGCAGGTGGTGGAGTGGCTGAAGCGCGGCGAAGACAGTGAGGCGTACTACTCGCAGCAGTTTCTCAAGGTCTTCGGCGAGCCGTTGGAAACCGCGTGGGACAAGTGGATCGCCTGGGAGCACGAGTTCCAGTCCGCCAACCTCCAATCGGTCCGGCAGTATCCGCTCACTGAAGGCCGCCGCCTGACCAGGAAGGGGCTGGGTGCAGTCTCGCGCTCCTACTACGATCCCGCGACCAACTCCCTGATCGGTGCATTTCAGTATCCCGGTGTCGTTGCCTATGCCGGTGTTATTTCGCTCGCTGACGGCAGTATCCGCAAGCTCGTGGACATCAAGGGGCCGATGAAATACGGGGTGACGTCCACCGCCTACGATCCAGCCAGCAAGACGCTGTTCTTCACCGCGGACAACAACGCCTGGCGGGACCTGATGGCGGTGGATGTCACTTCGGGCAAGACGCGCAGGCTGCTCAAGGATGCGCGCATCGGCGATATTTGCTTCGACGAGTCGGACCGGTCGCTGTGGGGCTTGCGGCACCTCAATGGCTACGTGACCCTGGTTCGCATGCCGTACCCCTACACCAGCTGGAACCAGGTCCATAGCTGGCCCTACGGCGATGAGCCCTTTGAACTCGACGTATCCGCCGACGGAACCATGCTTTCCATGTCCATCGCGCAGATCGATGGCCGCCAGATCCTCGGGGTGTTCCGCACTGCGGATCTCAAGGCAGGAAAAGTCGAACCCATCGAGCAGTTCGATTTTGACAAGGCCACCCCGGAGGGTTTCGTCTTCACGCGCGACGGCCGCTACCTGTACGGCAGTTCTTATTACACTGGCGTTTCCAATATTTTCCGCTATGAGCTCGCGACCGACGAACTCGAAGCGGTCAGCAATGCCGAAACCGGATTTTTCCGGCCGATCCCGATGGCGGACGGCACGCTGATCGTGCAGGAACATACGGGTGACGGTTTCGCACCGATGATAATCGACCCGAAACCCCTGCAGGATGTCGGCGCCATCACCTTCCTCGGCGCGCAGATCGCCCGCAAGCATCCCGTCATCCGGGACTGGGTTGTCAATCAGCCTTCCGTGGCGGATCCGGAGCCGAAAGTCACGCGGCGCGGCAAGTACCGGCCGATGCATGAGCTGGGCTTCGGCGACGGCTATCCGATCATCGAGGGCTACCGCGACTCCGTGGCACTGGGCTGGCACCTTCGCTTCGAGGACCCGGCGCAGTTTCACCGCTTCGATGTCGCAGGCAGTTACTCGCTGGACTCGACGCTGCCGTCGGGCGAAAAACCGCACCTCAGCCTGCGTTACAAGGCACTGAACTGGAAACTTGAGTACTGGCATAACGGTGCGGACTTCTACGACCTGTTCGGCCCGACCAAGCGCAGCCGTAAAGGCGACGCGTTCATCGCGGACTACAACAAGGCGCTGATTTATGATGATCCGCGCCAGCTCGACTTGTCGCTCGGAGCAGCGTACTTCACCGGCCTGGATACCTTGCCGGGCAACCAGAATGTGCCGTCCGGCTTCACGCAGATCACTTCGGGGAAGGCCAAGCTCGCCTATACCAACACCCGAAGTTCGCAGGGTTCGGTGGACCATGAAAAGGGCTTCCGCTGGGAACTTGACGGCAAGATCGACCGGGCGGGCGGTGACAACGTGCCCAAGTTGCATGGCGGCTTCGATTTCGGTTTCGCGCTGCCGATCGGCAACTCTTCAGTCTGGCTTTACAATGCAGCCGGCGTTGCCGGTGGAAACCGGGCCAACAGTCTCGCGAGCTTCTACTTCGGAGGCTTCGGCAATAACTACGTGGACGATGGCGAGATCAAGCGTTACCGGGAATACGACAGCTTCCCAGGCTTCGAGATCGACGCTCTGGGCGGGCGCAGCTTCGCCAAGAGCGTGCTGGAACTGAATCTGCCGCCCCTGCGGTTCGAGGAAGTCGGATCGCCGGGATTCTTCCTGGGCTGGGCGCGCCCGGCACTGTTCGCCGGCGTGCTGACCGCAAGGCCCGCCGACGGCACGGGGCAACGCACCGTGTACGATGCCGGCGCGCAAGTGGACCTGGCATTCACCGTACTCAACCGCCTCGACATGACCCTGTCGTTCGGCTACGCCGCCGGTTTTGAGGGCGGACGCAAGCTTGATGACGAATGGATGCTGTCGCTCAAGATCCTCTAGGTCGAACGCTGCCGGAGCTTGGCGACATAAGTCTTGTGGAGCCGCTTCGCCGAGATCGCGCCGATCTTCTCGCGGTTGGATTTCAGGCCCAGCAGGTAATAAAGGAACGCACAGCCGCCGCCGACCAGGCCCAGCATGATGCCGATCCGGCCCTGGCTCGCCGCAAGATTGTAGGCCGCGTGGTAGGCGCCGGCGATGACGAGCCCCTCGAACATCTTTGCTTCGTGGTAAAGGTGTTCGCGGTGAAACAGGAAAACCCGATGCAGCAGCCGGTACACGCGACCCCTGCCGGCATGGTTGTTTCGCACTTCCTCGGTGGAGAAATGCGCCAGCCCGTAGAAGTAGCCAAAGATTCCCGAAGCGACGGCGTGCATCAGTACCGTCAGGACCGAGCGGAACAGCAACGCCGGGATGTCCTGCTCGGCGAGCAACCGCGGGAAATACAGGAGTACGTTTTCGGCAAAGGCAAAGGCCAAGCCGACGATGATGGAAAACTCGATCGCATCGTCGATCGACTGGATACTGTCATCGTCGGTGAAGCGGACGATCAGGTGCTTGGAATACTCCTCGGCGAAGGCCAGAAAGATAAGGCTGAATGCCATCACAGAAAGCCCGAACCAGTGAAACACGGCGACGAATACCGTCAGGAACAGCCCGACGCCGAGGAAGTTGAGGGGCTCCTCGTAAAGCCCGTTGAACAGGCCGAGGGCTGCCGCACCGGACTGGCGGGTAAATTCGATGACCGACCAGACCGAGAGCGTGGCCAACAGTACGGCATTTGCGTACCAGGCAATCTCGACTGCCGCAGGCGCCGAATGGCGCGCGCCGGCCAGCGGCGAGTCGGGACTGATGGTCGCCATCGCCCAGGCCAGGAACGGCAGCGAAAAGAACGCGAGCGATGCACCGTGCGCGAACTTGATCCACCGGTTCTCGTGAAGCAGGTAAATCACGTGGACCAGTGCGATGACCAGGAGCGTGCTGACCGCAACCACCGCAAAAGTCAGGTACACCTGCATGAAATTCAGGATTCTCAGCGTCAGTGTGCCCTGCTCAACGACCCTGAGGAGGAACGGCAGGCTGAAAATCGTGGATATCGAGCTCAGGTCCGCCTCATTGCCGGTTGCCAGCCTGGCATCGGCATTGGCCACCACCAGTACGAGCACCGCGGCAAGTGTCGCGACCATGGCGTTGGCGGCGGTCCGCGCGGAGAGCCGCTCCAGGAGAAACATGAACAGCGAAAAGATCACCAGGAAATGGAACAGGCTGGCCAGCTGCGCACCCAGCGGACCGAGACTCTGTTGCAGCTGGTCATAGCTGAGGGTCGCCGCCAGCAGCAGGAGCGCCGCCAGCAGCAGCGCGCCAAGGCGCAGCGAGTGCTGGGTGACCCGCTTTGAGATCGAATGAAACAGCCAGATGACGCCGAACAGCACCAGTGCCACTGCGATCAGGAAGGTCAGCATGCCGAGCGCCTGTTGCATGGGGTCCTGGCCGGCGTGCTGGACCGCCGCCGCCTCGTGCCTTTGAAGCTGGATGCCCAGCCCCGCCATGAACAGGAGCAGCGGCACCACGGCCAGGGTGCCCATCAGGAAGGTGATGACGACCAGCTGTCGCGATTCGGGGTTGCGGGAGACAAAAAACCACCCCCACACCAGCGAGGGGATCATGGCGAGCCCGGCAGCTTGCAGGAATGTCATCGCTGTCACGTGTCGCGACGTCCCATTGGGTCCAACCGACCGCATCGTCGCCGGGCCCCGCCGTGCTTGTCGCACGCTCCGAACCGACGCTAGAGTGGCCGACGAAGCCGGCGCTCGCCGCTCGCCACCTGGTGGATGGTACGGGATTTCGGGCACCGCGGAGCAGCAACGGGCCAGCGGCCGGCGTCCTGCCCTGCCAACTTTCCGAGCCCTGACGTGTAGTTATTATGAGTGAGGACATCGACGCAGCGAGGGTCAGGGACTGCCTGGCGGGCGATCCGCAGGCGTTTTCCGTACTCGTCGAACAGTATGAAAAGCCGGTTTTCAACCTTGCGGTGCGCATGCTCCGCAACCCGGAAGATGCCCGCGACGTTGCTCAAACCGTATTCATGAAGGCCTATCAGAACCTTTCCAGTTATGACCCTCAATTCAAGTTCTACAGCTGGATCTACCGGATGGCGATCAACGAGTCGCTGAACATCCTGCGGGTGCGCGGCCGCAATGCGGGGCAGGTCGACGAGCAGCTTGCTGCGGATGACGCGGGGCCAACCGAAATACTGGCTGAGGGCCAGCGGCGCGATGCCGTGCTGGACGCCGTCCAGCAGCTCAAGCCGGAACATCGGGCAGTGATCGTGCTCAGGTACTTCGTCGACCGCAGCTACGAGGATATGGGGCAGATCCTCGGAATCGAGGCCGGCACGGTCAAGTCGCGGCTGTACGAGGCGCGCCAGCTGCTGAAAGAACAACTCGCCGCGCGCGGGGCGCTTTGACGATGGACAGTACCCGGCTAAACGAACTGATCCAGTCCGACCTTGACGGTGAATTGTCGGCCGCCGGGCGGGCTGAGCTAGCGCGACTGGTGCTGCAAGATCCCGAGGCCCGACGTCTGCACGATCAGTACAGACGGCTGGACAAGCTGCTGCGCGACATCCCGCAGGCCGAGCCGCCCGCCGGATTGCGCGCGGCGATTCTCGATGCACGAGGCGCGCCGGCTAGGCCTGCAGCTCATGCCGTACGCGTAAGTGGATTGCCGGCCTGGCGCATGGCTGCGGCTGTCTTCGCAGTGGCGATATTGACCGCTGTGGGCTACATGCTGCTCGATACTGCCGGTCCGCAGACAGAGCTGCAGGGCTCGCTGGGGGCCGCGAGCGGACCTGCGTTGACCGTTTCCGCGGCCCCGCTGGACCAGTTATCCATCCTTGCGGAGGGAGTTGAAGTAAGCGCTGCGCTGAAGACCAATGGCGACGGCCTGCTGCTTGAACTCAGGCTGGCAGGATCGGTGCCTTACCAGGTCGCTGCAGTTTTCGACCCCACGGAAACGGTCTATGTCGGCAAATCTGGCGCGGCACTGGTGGCCGACTCCGGCAGCGAGGTTTTGGTCAAGTCGGGGATCGGGCTGCAGGATTTTGCCCTGGAGTTTTCGCGCGTTGCACCGATCCGACTGCAGGTACGCGCGAATGGCCGGCTGCTCGGAGAAGGGCAACTGTCGGCAATCGCCCAGTGATCTCGGGTACGATGCCTGGGGCATCCTACTCGGATCATTTGGTTTGGTAGAACTCGCTCGATCAAGCCAACACTCGGCGACTCCGCTGCTAATCGGCGTGACCGGTCACCGCGACCCGCATGCTGATGACATCGCTGCCGCCGAGGCGGCGCTGGATCGGGTGTTTTCCGATCTGCGCCAGCGCCTGCCCGATACCCCGTTGCGAATCGTGTGCGGCATGGCGGACGGTGCCGATCGCATCGCAGCCCGGGTGGCGCTGCGCCACCAGCTGCCCGTGACGGCCCTGCTGCCGATGACGTTGCACGAATATGCCGCGGACTTTTCGTCTGAGTCACTGGCCGAGATCCAGGAAATCATGGCACAGCCCGGCGTTGAGCAAGTCGAGTTGCCGATGCCGACAGACCTGCGATCGCATGAGGCGCCACTAGGTCCCGTGGCCAGGGATGTGCTGTACCACCGACTCGCCGGGTGTCTTGCCCGCAAAAGCAACCTGGTCC
>JAQBHG010000062.1:0-28711 GCA_032127975.1 Steroidobacteraceae bacterium | reverse complement strand
CAAGGCCTCGCGCATCTCCGCCAGGGCGGCATTGTCGTCGGCCGCAAGAACGTCAGCCTCTGCGGCCACCAGCGCATCGAGATCCGCGACCTCAAGGCGCTTGCGCTCGAAAGAACGGGCAAATTCCCGGCGCACGATCGTCAGCAGCCAGGATTTGGCCTTGCCCTCCTCAGTGAGCGCGTCAAACGACTTCCAGGCCCGCAATAGCGCTTCCTGCACGACGTCTTCCGCCAACTGCCGGTCCCGGCCGAGCCAGAACGCGAATCGCAACAGATCCGGGTGCAATGCCTCGCAGATCGACGTGAAGCGGCACCGTCTTTCCGTTCCGCGGTCGTCACGGTTCATGTATAAAGACCGGCCATAGAAGGGTTTTATTTCCGGCCCCGGATAGGCGACTTTAACGCAGTATCAGCCGGGCCAGGAGCTTCATGGGCCAGCGTGTCACCGGGAGTTATCCGCATACCAGGCCGAGGCGCATGCGCCGCGACCCGTTTTCCCGGCGGCTTGCCCGGGAATCCCGGATCACTGCCGATGACCTCATCCAGCCCCTGTTCGTCATTGAAGGAAGCAAGCGTCGCGAGCCTGTCGCGTCGATGCCGGGCATTGAGCGCCTGAGCATCGACCTCCTCGTCGCAGAGGCGGGACGCCTCGCCGGTCTCGGCATTCCCGCTGTCGCACTTTTTCCGGTCCCCGATCCGTCGTCCAAGACGGAGGACGGCCGCGAGGCCTGGAATCCCGATGGCCTCGCCCAGCGCGCGGTTCGCGAACTCAAGCGGGCCGTGCCTTCCGTCGGCGTGATCACCGACATCGCGCTCGATCCATTCACGACCCATGGCCAGGACGGCATCATCGACGCTGCCGGCTTGGTGCTGAATGATGAGACGGTTGCGGCACTTGTGAGACAGGCGTGCTCCCACGCGAATTCGGGCGCCGATATTGTGGCACCCTCCGACATGATGGACGGGCGGGTCGGCGCAATCCGGTCTGCGCTGGAGCAGAATGGTCATCATGACACCCGGATCCTCGCTTATTCCGCAAAGTACGCTTCCTGCTTTTATGGACCATTCCGCGATGCCGTGGGTTCCGCGACCGCTCTCGGAAAGGCCGACAAATCAACCTACCAGATGGATCCGGCCAACAGCGACGAAGCGCTGCGCGAAGTGGCGCTCGACATCTCGGAAGGCGCCGACATGGTGATGATCAAGCCGGGGCTGCCGTATCTCGACATCGTGCGGAGGGTGAAGGACGAGTTCGGCATGCCGACATTCGTCTACCAGGTCAGCGGCGAGTACGCGATGCTCGCGGCCGCCAGCGCCAATGGCTGGCTCGATGAGCGTGCGGCAGTGATCGAGAGTCTCGCCTGCATCAAGCGCGCCGGCGCCGATGGCATCCTGACCTACTATGCAGGCCGCGCCGCCGGCTGGTTGCGCGGGGACTGACGGCATGACCTCGCACGACGGTCCGGGTCGCTTCGCACTGTTCGGTCATCCGGTCAGCCATAGCTGGTCGCCATTCATCCACGGCCTGTTCGCGCGCCAGTTCGACCACATCCTCGACTACAAGGTCCGTGATGTTGACCCGACCTCGTTCCGCCGCGCCGTCATCGATTTTTTCGTCGAGGGCGGCGGCGGTGCCAATGTGACGCTCCCGCACAAGCCCGCCGCGGCCGAGATCGTCAACGAACTGTCGGCACGCGCCGAGCGCGCACGCGCCGTCAACACCATCATCCGCAGGAGCCCGACCGATCTTCTCGGCGACAACACGGATGGCGCCGGCCTCGTGACCGATCTCGTCAGCAATCTCGGCGTTACCGTCGGCGGTTCGCACCTGCTGATCCTCGGCGCAGGCGGTGCGGTGCGCGGCGTGCTGGCGCCGCTGCTCGAGCAGGAGCCACGCGAGGTCCGCATCGCGAACCGGACACCCGAGCGCGCACAGCACCTGCGCGACGAATTCTCGGATCTCGGCGAGATATCAGCCTCCAGCTTCGACGATGTCGACGACCGGCCATGGGACATCGTCATCAATGCGACCGCCGCGAGCCTCGCAGGCGAGGTGCCTGCGCTGCCGCCGCGCGCCATCGGGCGCGATACGGTCTGCTATGACATGGCTTATGGGCGCGGCGACACGGCATTCATGCGCTGGGCCGCGGAACGCGGATCGTCGCGCTCCTACAAGGGCTGGGGCATGCTGGTCGAGCAGGCCGCGGAATCCTACCGGCTGTGGCATGGCGTGCGGCCCGCGACCAAGCCTGTGCTGGACGCACTCGACCGGCTCTAGGCTTTCGCGCCCGCTTTCAGGTAATCGTCCTTCAACGCCACGTAGTGGGCAGCGGATTCCGCGAGCATTGCGATTTCCCCGGCGCGGAGCACGCGCGCCTGGCGTGCAGGACACTGCCGTCCTGGATGCTGCTGCACGCACCGATCTCGATGGTGTTCACGTCGCCGCGTAGCACGGCGCCGGGCCAGATCGAGGCATCGTCGCCGATGCTCACGCGGCCGATCACGACCGCGGCCGGGTCGATCCAGACGCGTTGCCCGATGACGGGTCGTGCATCCCGGTAGGGGCGGACATTCATGTCAGCGCATCGTCACGAATTCTTCCGCGCTGGTCGGATGGATCGCGACCGTGTCGTCGAAATCGTCCTTGGTCGCACCCAACCGCAGCGCCACGGCAAAACCTTGCAGCATTTCGTCTGCGCCCATGCCGATCACGTGCAGGCCGATGATGCGACGTTCGGCACCCACGGTCACGAGCTTCATCTCGGCGCGGCGCCTGCGTTCCGTCAGGCCGTAGTAGAGCGGCAGGAAATTCGAGCGAAAGGCCTCCACCGCACCGCCATGCTGGTCGCGCGCCTCCTGCTCGGTGAGGCCGACGGTGCCGATGGGCGGATGCGAGAAGATCACGGTCGGGACCAGCCGGTAATCGAGATGCCGGTCGCTCATGCCGCCGAACAGCCGGTCGGCGAGGCGACGCCCTGCAGCAATTGCGACCGGCGTCAGCGTCATCCGGCCGGTCACGTCGCCGATGGCATGGATTCCCGGCACATTCGTATCCTGGAAAAGATCGGTCGTGACCTCTCCCAGTGCGCCGGCCGCGACGCCGGCCGCGGCCAGGCCGAGTCCGTCGCTGCAGGCCTCGCGCCCCACCGCCCAGACCAGCGTTTCGAACGGACCCTCGCTGCGGCCGTCCGCGAGTTCGACGCGGCAGCCCCCTGCCTGCGACGTCAGGGCCGCCGGTGTCGCATGCTCGACGATCCGGATGCCGTCGTCACGCATGGCCTTCATCAGCGCGAGCGACAGCATCTCGTCGAAGTGACGCAGCATGCGATCGTGCCGGATCAATACCGTCACTTCCGCACCGAGCGCCGCAAACACGCCGGAGAGTTCCGCCGCGATA
The DNA here is from genome assembly GCA_032127975.1 of Steroidobacteraceae bacterium. Classification (GTDB taxonomy): domain Bacteria; phylum Pseudomonadota; class Gammaproteobacteria; order Steroidobacterales; family Steroidobacteraceae; genus SCUD01. The sequence continues at coordinate 25,315 of JAQBHG010000062.1, read as the reverse complement.
TAACCACTGCCGATGAGCGCGACCGATGCGGGCAATTGCTCGAGGCCGAAAAAACCGTCCGAGCTGACGCCCAGCTCCGCACCGGGCAGCGGAGGCCTTACCGGCCGGCCGCCGGTTGCGATCACGATGTGAGGGGCTTCATGTTCGCCGGCGCCGATCGCCACGCGTCCGGCGCCGGCGAGACGCGCGTGCTCCTTCACCAACGTGACACCGCGCTTGTCGAGATTCTGAGCATAGATGCCCCGAAGGCGCAGGACATAGGCGTCGCGACGTGCCTTCAGCGTCGGCCAGTCATGACCACGGTGCTGGATGTCGAAACCGTAGCCGGCCGCGTCAGCGATGCCGTGCGCGACGTCTGCGGCATGAAACATGATCTTCTTCGGCACGCAGCCGACGTTGACGCAGGTGCCACCGAGCGGACCGGGCTCGGCGACCACGACTGCTGCGCCGTGCTCCGCCGCGCGCTGCGCGCAGGCCAGCCCGCCGCTGCCACCGCCGATCACGATCAGATCCCACTTCTTCGCCATCACCACCCCGCGCGGCTGCCGGAAGCGCCGATGATATACTCGCAGTATCATGACTTGGGTCATCGTGCCCGCGATCTTCGCGCTGCTTGCGCTGTTCACGATCCTCGTCCGCAGCGGCCTGCTTCGGTTGCGCGATTCAGTGCGAAAGTCCTGGGCGAACCTCGATGCGCTGCTGCTCGAGCGTCATGACCTGATGACCCGCCTCCTCGATCCCTGTGCGCGCCACATGCGCTACGAAGCCGATGCGCTCGACCGGGTCTCGCGAGCCGACGCAGCCGCATTCGCCGCGGCTGCGCGCGAGGACATCCCGGCACTGGCCGCCGCCGAGCAGGCGCTTCGCGCCTCGACTGCGAACCTGCTCGCACTTGCCGAGAACTATCCTGTGCTCTGCGCGGAACCCGGTTTCCTCCCTGCGAAGGAACGGGTCCTCGCAATCGGCGCGGCTGTCAACGAACGGCGCGAACTCTACAATTCCGCGGTGAACCTGTTGAATGTCCGCAGCCAGGCATTTCCGCACCGCATGATCGCGCGCACCCTGGGATTCCACGCCGAGGCCCTTTTCGAGTGATACGTATCGCCACCTGGAACGTCAATTCGCTCCGCGTGCGGCTGCCGCACCTCGCGCAATGGCTCGCGGCGAATCCGGTCGACGCCATCGGCCTGCAGGAACTGAAGCTGCCGGACGAACAGTTTCCGCGCGCGGAAATCGAGGCGCTCGGACTGCACGCCGTTCATTACGGCCAGAAGACCTACAACGGGGTTGCGATACTCGCGCGCGCGGCACCCGCCGATGTCACTACCGGCATCCCGGGTGACGATGATCCGCAGCGGCGCGTGATCGCGGCGACCATCGGCGGCGTACGGCTGATCAATATCTACGTGCCCAATGGCCAGGAAGTCGGCTCGGAAAAGTACGCCTACAAGCTGGGCTGGCTTGGACGGTTGCACGCATGGCTTGCAGAGGAGCTTGCGCGCCACCGCCGTCTCGCGGTCGTCGGTGATTTCAACATCGCGCCGGAAGACCGGGACGTGCACGATCCGGCGAAATGGGAGGGCTCGGTTCATGTCAGCGCGCCGGAGCGCGAGGCGCTGGCTGCTATCACCGGGCTTGGGCTCGTGGACCTGTTCCGCCGTTTCGAGCAGCCGCCGGGCACCTATTCGTGGTGGGACTACCGAATGGGCGCGTTCCGCCGAAATCACGGCCTCAGAATCGACCTGGTGCTCGCCTCCACTGCGCTCGCAGCGCACTGCAAGGCGTGCGTCGTGGATCGCAGCCCGCGCGCCTGGGAGCGACCCTCGGATCACGCCCCTGTCGTGGCCTCGTTTGACATAGGCTGATCCCCAGGATGTGACCCCGTGCAAACTCGCGCCAATGCGGTTGGCGGGTGCCGTTGGCGGGGGCGTAGACTGCCGTTCACAACTCCGACACGGAGGCCCGCCTTAGCGTGGCCCGCCCCTACCGCCGCAGCGATTTTGACGTCACCGACACGGTGCAGGTCAGTTCCCCACCTGCCGTGCGCGCAGCCGTGCTCCAGCTCTATGCGGACACCTGGCCAGGTGCGCCACTGGCGACGCTCGAGGCAGCGCTAGCTGATTTCGAGCGGCTGTTCACCGGCCAGATGCCCGGTTACCTGGGCGTCGACACGGTCTATCACGACCTGCAGCATTCCCAGGACGTGGTGCTCGCGATGGCACGGCTGATGGCCGGCTACGAGAAGGGCCACCCGGACGGACCCCACATCGGTGCGGAGCGCGCGCTGATGGCACTCGTGACCGCGCTGTTTCACGACGCGGGCTACATCCGCGAGGTCGCCGAAAAAAACATTCCGAATGGCGCCGTGTTCACGCGCCAGCACGTGACGCGCAGCGCGAAGTACATCGCAAAGTACCTGCCCGCCGCCGGCCTCGGCGACTGGGTGCCTGTTGCCACGCGCATCGTGCACTTCACCGGCTACGAAATGCCGCTCAGCATGATTCGTGTCGGCGATTCGCGCGACCGCCTGGTCGGACACCTGCTGGGAACGGCCGACATGCTCGCGCAGATGGCGGATCGCTGCTATCTGGAGAAGTGCCGCGATCGGCTGTACGCGGAATTCGTGCTCGGCGACGTCGCTGCGCACAGGGGCACCGACGGAGTGAAGGTGCTGTACGGCTCGGGAATCGACCTGCTGCGGCAGACGCCGCAATTCGTCGCCAAGACAATCGACGACCGTCTCGGTGTCGCGTTCAACCATGCCTACCGCCACGTCGAGCCGCTGTTCGGCGGCGACAATCCCTACATGGATGCGATCCGCCAGAATGTCGATTACCTGCGCGGGCTCGCGCGCAACAGCCGCTGGCCGCTGTTGCGCCGCAATCCGCCGGTGTTTACGGTTGAGCGAAACGCGATGCTGGGCGTGCGCTCGCTGCTGGTCGAACACCTGAAGGTAGTCTGGGGCGTGCCCGCCCCGGTCAACGCCGGCTGACCCGGGCCCAGCGCGATCGCATCCGCGGCGGCGCATCGACTCCCAGCACGTAGCGTTCATGGATCGACGGCAGGCGCGCGAGTATCGCGGCCTCCCCGTCAACATCCGCTCCCTCGATCGACGCGGCCAGCAATTCCACGCTGAGCGCGGGCAATGCACGGTGCGCGACCGGCGCGAAACTCAGGTGCCAGGGTTCAGGCTGCACGCCTGCACCCGCGCGCGTGTAGGGCCGGTAGAAACCGTAGCGGCGCATGTGATCGTCGAGCCAGCGTGACAGCGGCGCGAATGGCCCGCCGCGCCTGAATTCCTGCCGCTCGAGTCTCGCCTTGTAGCCGCCGGCAACCACGCCACCGTCCACGACGTCGATGTCGCTGCCCCAGTGATGCCGGCTCGCACCCGGCAATGCCGACCACAGCAGGATTGTTTCCACCCGCTTCTCGGGCGGCAGGCGGCTCAGGTCGGCGAGCCGGCCCCTGCGATCGAGCGCCGGCCGCTCGCCACGATACTTCGCATTCCAGATCCGGCGCTGGCGCTCGAAGTCGCGGAATGACGAAACCGGAAGCAGGTCGATGCCTGCGCCCGCGGCACCCTCCCGCATCGCAAGAAAAGCGTCCACCGCAGCGGCATGCAGCATGCAGCGGGGGGACACCAGGTCGACGATATGGCCGCTATCGCGGCCGGTCAGTTGCAGCGCGTCCAAGCAGGCGATGCTACCGCACCGGGGAGCCCCCGAGTAACGCCCAAAAGGCCTGCGCTGTCGCCCGCCGCGAGGCGGCGTATGATGGCCGGGCCGGCACAGACCGGCCTATCCAGGATAATCGGGGGACGGTGCAGCAGCACCGCTGCGGCGGAAATGAGGCCTACATTCAGGACCCGAGCGCTCGTCATGGCGACCGTCGCCAGCGCGATGCTGCTCATCGTGCTGGTCATGCTCGCGGCCATCGACCTGCGGCTCGACATTGCCGCGGACACCGCCCTGGTTGAACAGGTCGCCCTGGGCGAGGAGCCGCGCCGCACGGATGGAATCGCCGCTGCGCTCGATGAGCGCCGCAGTTCGGATTTCGAGCGCCGGCTGCTCCTGCTGACCGGCGGCGGCCTGTTGCTGCTCGGCGTCGCGTTTGCGGTGGCCTGGCGATTCGCTGAGCGCATAGAACGCCCGATGGAGGAATTGCGCGAGGCGGTGAACCAGCTGGCGGGCGGCAACTGGGCGACCCGCATCGAGACGCCCGAGGGAGGTTACGGCGCGGGACTGGCGCGCGCGCTCGAGAAGCTGCGCCTGAACCTGAGCGACCACGCGGCGACCGGCCGCGCGCTCGACATCATGCTCGACAGCATGAATGACGCCGTATTCGTGACTTCACCGGATGGCCTGATCAAGCGCGTCAATGTGGCGGCGACGCAGCTCGTCGGCTGGGCGCAGGGGGAGCTGCTGGGACGCGAACTCGCCTATGTGATCTCCGACCAGGACCGCACGAATTTCAACATCGAGCACGCTGCCAACGAGATGCTCGAACTGACGGTCAGGACCAAGAACGGGCAGACGATCCCGGTGTCGCTGTCAGGCTCGGTCATCGCGGCGGACGATCCGCGCTTCCAGGGCTGCATATTCGTCGCGCGAAATATCACCGAGCGCAAGCGCGCGGAGCGCCGGATCAGGTACCTCGCACGCTACGACACGCTGACCAAGATCCCGAATCGCCTGCAATTCCAGCATTCGCTGCAGCAGGCCATCGCCCGTGCGCGCAAGAGCGACCAGGCACTAGCGCTGGTCTATATCGACCTCGACCACTTCAAGGAGGTCAACGACACCTTTGGCCATGCGGCCGGAGACCGTGCGCTCGAAATCCTCAGTGAGCGGATGATCGGGCGCATGCCCAACGGCACGATGCTGGGCCGGCTCGCGGGCGACGAGTTCGCCGCATTCATCGAGAACCTGCCGCGTGGCGAGGACAACCGCGCGGCCGTCGCAGCGCTCGCCAGGGAGCTGCTCGACGAGCTGGGGCGCCCATTCCAGCTCGGTCAGCACGAGCTTTATGTCACCAGCAGCCTCGGAATCGCGTTCTGCCCGCAGGATGCGGACAACGTCGTCGACCTGATCCGCGACGCCGATGCCGCGATGTATCACTCGAAGCAGAATGGCGGCAATAGCTACAGCTTCTTCACGACCGAAATGAGCGCGATCGCGGTCGAACGCTTGATGCTGAAGAGCAAGCTCAGGCGCGCCATAGAGCGCGACGAGCTCATGATGTTCTATCAGCCCAAGGTCGATCTGCGCAATGGCCGCGTCGTGGGCGGCGAAGCGCTGTTACGCTGGCGGCTGCCCGGCCACGGCGACATTCCGCCGATGCAGTTCATCCCGCTCGCGGAAGAGTCGAACCTGATCCAGGAGATCGGCGAATGGGTCCTCAAGCGGGTCTGCAATGACTACCGGAGCTGGCAGGACCAGGTGCCGAAGCCCGGCCGCATTTCCATCAACCTGTCGTTGAAGCAGCTGCGCCAGGCCGAGTTCCTGACGCGCTACCGCTCGGTTTTCGACGACACCGGCGTGGCGCCTTCGAACTTCGAGCTCGAGATCACCGAGACGACCCTGATGACCGATGCACGCCGCATGGTGCGGCTGCTCGACGAGCTCTATGCGATGGGACTGCACCTGTCGATCGACGATTTCGGGACCGGCTATTCTTCGCTGTCTGCGCTGCAGCAGTTCCCGGTCGGCACGCTCAAGATCGACCAGTCTTTCGTGCGTCACGCCGCTGTGTCGCGCGAGGATGCGACGCTCGTGCGCACCATCGTCGAGATGGGAAAGAATCTCGACCTCGAGGTCGTTGCCGAGGGCATCGAGTCCAAGGAGCAGCTCGCCTACCTTCGCAGCATCGACTGTCAATATGGCCAGGGACGGCTGTTCGGAGAGCCCATGCTGGCCATCGATTTCCTGCAGCTGCTGGTGACGCAGGCCCGCGGCGCCTCGCGCTACGGGGGCATGTTCGGCTGAGCCAGCCTGCCATGCGCGCCATGCTCCTCACGCGCGCCGGTGCACCACTCGAAGCCGTGGATATGGCAATGCCACAGCCGGGTCCCGGCGAGCTGTTGCTGCGGGTGCGCGCCTGCGCAGTCTGCCGCACTGACCTGCACATCGTGGATGGGGAATTGCCCGGACTGCGGCCACCGCGCATTCCCGGACACGAGATCGTGTGCGAGGCGGTTGCCGCCGGTCCCGGTGTCGAGATGCCGAAGACTGCCCGGCTTGGCGTGCCCTGGCTCGGCTGGACCTGCGGGGAGTGCGAACATTGCCGCGCCGGCCGCGAAAATCTCTGCGACTCGGCCCGCTTTACCGGCTGGCAGGTCGACGGCGGATTCGCCGAGTACGTCGTTGCAAATCACCGCTACTGCCTGCCGATTCCGGATTGCTTCGGCGATGCCGAGGCCGCTCCGCTGCTGTGCGCCGGACTGATCGGCCATCGGGCGCTGGCTGCCGCAGGCGTGGCGGGCAGGCTCGGACTTTTCGGTTTCGGCGCCGCTGCGCACATTGTCACGCAGCTTGCGCGCCACGAGGGTCGCGAGGTCCATGCCTTCGTGCGGCCCGGTGACAAAGCCGCAGCATCCTTCGCGCGCGGGCTGGGCTGCGTCTGGGCCGGACCGAGCGATCAGCCCGGGCCGGTGCCGCTGGACGCGGCGATCCTGTTCGCGCCGGTCGGTGCACTGGTACCGACGGCGCTCGCGGCAGTGCGCAAGGGCGGTCGCGTCGTGTGCGCGGGTATCCACATGAGTGACATTCCTGCGTTCCCATATGCGCTGTTGTGGGGTGAACGCAGCCTGTGCTCGGTCGCAAACCTGACCCGGCGCGACGGCCAGGAATTCATGGCCCTGGCGGGGCGCGTGCCGCTCAGGACTTCCATCGAGGTGCTGCCACTTGAGTCTGCCAACGAGGCACTGGCCCGTCTCCGGGCAGGCGCGGTGCAAGGCGCGCTGGTGCTCGTCCCCTGAACGTCGGCTGATTTCTCAGAGCTTCGCGACCCGCGCCGCGACGGCACCGGCGACCGTACCGACCGCTGCAGCGACACGGCGGCCCGATCCGCCGCCCACGGTTCGCCCCGCCTCATACCCGATCAGCCCACCGCCCACGCAGCCTAGCGCCGTGCGCCTGCCCTCGATGACGGCCTCATCCACGGCCATGACCTCGCCATTGCGCACGTCCCAGGCCATGCGTGCTTCCTGGCGCGAGTAGACACGGCCGCTCGCAGGCGGCGCACAGCCAGTCGATGCCGCGGCCACAGTCATCAGAATCAGTACCCACATTCGAGTCCGCATGGCGCACTCCCGGGCCCGCGGGAAGCAGGCCCATCTGAATTGCTAACGTGCGAGCCTGCCTCGTGGTTGACGCGACGTGCCTGCCGCATGGAGCATGAGCCCGATGGAAGGAACCGTACTGGAAGACGTCCTGCTGCTGCTTGCCGCCACGCTTGCAGTCGTGGTCAGCCTGCGCCGCCTGCGGATGCCATTGATCATCGGCTTCCTGGCGGTCGGCATGGCCGTCGGTCCCCACGCGCTGGGCTGGGTGGCCGCGACGGAGACCACCCGCGCGCTGGCCGAGTTCGGCATCGTATTCCTGCTGTTCACGCTGGGGCTCGAGTTCTCGCTGCCGCGCCTGATCGCGACGCGCGGCGAGGTGTTTCTGCTCGGCAGCCTGCAGGTCGGCGTGACCACCGCCGCGGTAGCCGCAATTGCACTGGCCTTCGACGTGCCCCTGGTGGTCGCCGTCGTGCTGGGTGGCGCAGTCGCAATGTCCTCGACCGCAATCGTGCTCCAGCAGCTGACCCAGCAGGGCGAGCTCAATCGTACGCACGGGCGGCTCGCATTCGGCACGCTGCTGTTCCAGGACCTTGCCGTCGTGCCATTCCTCGCCCTGGCGGGCGTGCTGGCCTCCGGCGATGTCGCAAGCTCCACGACGGAAATAACATTCGCGATCCTGAAGGCCGCAATCGCACTCGTGATCGTGCTGGCGACCGGACGCTGGCTGCTGCGCCCACTGTTTCACGAGATCGCAGCGAGCGGCGCGCCGGAACTCTTCACATTTGCCGTGCTATTCGTCGCGATGGGCTCGGCCTGGGCCACCCACGCAGTCGGGCTCACCTTTGCACTCGGAGCATTCCTCGCCGGGATGATGCTGGCCGAAACCGAGTACCGTTACCAGGTCGAGGCCGGCATCCGGCCGTTTCGCGACACGCTGCTCGGTCTCTTCTTCGTGACCATCGGCATGCAGCTCGATATCCCGGGGCTGTTCCGCCAGCTACCCGCCGTGACTGCGATCCTGGCAGGAATGCTGGTGCTGAAGACCGTGATCGTCATGCTGGCTGCGCGTGGCTTCGCGGGCCAGTGGTTCAAGGCGCTGCGCACCGGCATCGTGCTGTCCGAGGGCGGCGAGTTCGGCTTCGCGCTGCTGACGCTGTTGCTGCAGAACCGCCTGATCGCCACGGAAATCACGCAACCCCTGCTCGCAGCGATCACGCTCAGCATGGTGCTGTCGCCATTCCTGATCCGGCACAACAAGCGCATCGCCCAGCTGGTGCTGCACGAACGCGGCCCTGTGGAGACTGAACTCGCGCGCGTCGATGCGGCGACCCAGGCACTTGCCGCGCGCGACCACGTGATCCTGTGCGGCTACGGCCGTGTCGGCCAGAATGTCGCACGCGTGCTGGAGGGCCAGGGCTTCGAGTACCTCGCGCTGGACCTGGACCCGTTTCGCGTCCGTACCGCGCGGGAAGCCGGCGATTCGATCATCTACGGCGATGCCGCCGATGAAAGACTGCTGTACTCGGTGGGTCTCGAGCATGCCAGTGCCGTCATCGTCACCTTCTCCGATCCGGAACGGTCACTCAGGATCATAGAAGCCGTGCGGCGTGTGCGCGGCTTCGTTCCGGTGCTGGTGCGCACCGTCGACGACACCCAGCTCGAGGAGCTGCACAACGCCGGGGCCACTGAAGTCGTCCCGGAAACGCTCGAAGCCGCGCTGACGCTGGTCTCGCACGCCCTGCTCGCGCTCGACGTGCCGATGTCGCGTGTGCTGCGCACGGTCGGGGAAATACGCAGGCAGCGCTACAAGATCCTGCGAACGGTATTCCGGCGCGAGGGAGCGGAACTCATCGACGAATCGCATGCGCTGCGTGAGGAGCTGCACACGGTGGTACTGCCGCCGGGCGCGTGGTCGGTCGCCCGCACGCTGCGCGAAGTCCGTGAGCGCGGCGCAGAGGTTTCATTCACCGCGGTCCGGCGCGCCGGCATCGTAGGACGCGACCCCGATCAGGACATGAAACTGCGCGAGGGCGACGTCGTGGTCCTGTTCGGCACGCCGGAGGCGAATGAGCACGCCGAAGCCGTACTGCTCGCGGGCTAGGAGACCAGCGGACTCAGTCCGCGGCCATGATGATGTCGACGCCGCCGGAGCCGGTGTCGATGATGCCGCTGCCGGCACCGTCCAGCAGCCTGACCGTCTTGACGCCGTGCTTGGATTCCCTGATTGTCGCGCCCGGCGCATCCACGTCCACGTGGCCGCTGCCGGTTTCGATCACGATTTCCATCGAGGGGGCGCTTGCCGATTGAAGGCGCACGCTGCCGGAGCCGGTATCGACGTGCAGGCGCCTGAGCGCAGAGAGATCGCCGTCGACCGAGACGCTGCCGGAACCGGTATCCACATCGAGCTCAGTCACATTCGAGACGCCCTTGGCGAGTACGCCGCCTGAGCCGGTGTCCGCCGCGATCGTGCCGCTGAAGCCCTCGATCGTGACCCTGCCGGAGCCGGTGTCCGCCCGCAATACACCCGATCCACCGCGGATTTCGACGCTGCCGGAACCGGTATCGGCGTCGATCTCGCAGCTGCAATCCGTGATCGTCACGGAACCGCTGCCGGTGTCTGCGCTCACACGGCCCTTGTGTCCCGAAACCTCGACGTCTCCACTGCCGCTGTCCAGCAGGAGCCGCCCCTCCCCGGCTGTCGATCGCAGCGCACCGCTGCCGCCGTCAAGACGCAATTCGCCTGAGTAGCCTTGTGCGGCCGCCGCGCCGAATACGTTCCTGACATCGAGCTTCGCCCCCACCGGCGCCCGGACCAGCAGGTCGACGCGGACCATCGGCGCCTTGTCGCGGTCGCCTGTCAGCCGGATCCGCTCGCCGAGGTACTCCGCGTACATCGCTCCCCACCAGGAGCGGGGACCCGCAGCGTAGTAGATCTTCGGGAACTTGTCCTTCGGAAAGGCAACGTGGAACCTCGATCCCGCGCCGACGTCGCGTGTCCGGTAGTCGATTGCCCGGACGAGTGCATCGGCTTCAGCCTGCGAATCGGCATCAATCGTGGCAGTCGCCGTGATGTGAAAGCCTGCTTCCGTGCCGCGCTCGATGCGGATGTCGCCGATCAGGTTGCGCAGCTCGACTCCGGCAGCCGCATCGGTCTTGTACTGCCAAGCCCGGGTCAGTGTCGCCGTCGCCGCCATGGCGGGCAGGCAGGCCGTCAGCAGAACGAGCGTCGTGGCGACTCGCATCATCGTGCGCATCGGTTTCTCCTCAAGTTGTCTCGTCGCGATAGCGACGGACCCACATGGCGGCGGCCAGCAGCACACCCGCGGCGACGACACCCAGCCATAGTTCGGGGGAGCCAAAGAATTCTTTCAGGCTGGCAGCTATGTCGATCTCGGACAGCCGTAGCGTCGTGCCGTCTCCGCTCGGGTCCGCATGCATGCCCGATTCCAGCAGCCGCATTGGACCTTTGATCCGGTCGGCGACGAAATTGCCGACATGGCCCGAGCCCAGCACCACTTTCTCGAGCAGGCTCAGCGCCACCGGTGGCAGCACCGCCCATAGGAATGGGCCTTTCGGCGCCCAGGCCGAGGCCAGCATCAGGTAGGCGGCCAGAGGCGCATACCAGAGCATGGCCGTGCCGCAGGCCACGAACACCGCGGTCACGGCGCCAACGATCGCATCGTGCTGCCACACAGTGGCGTTGGGTTCGGCGGACATCGCGATCATCGCCGAACCACCACCCGCTACGATCAACTGCGCCAGCAGTGCGCCGACCAGCGCAACGAGCGGGATCACGACGACGGCAATCGTGAATTTCGACAATACGGTCTCGGCGTCCGACAGCGGCAGCGATTTCCAGAACAGCACACTGCGGTCGCGCCGGTCCGCATACAGCGAGTCCAGCGCGTAGAAGAACGCTATGACGCCCATGACCAGGTACACGACGAATGCGAAGCCGAGATACACGACCAGCAGCAGCTTGGTCTGCTTTTCCGGCACCAGGCTGCCGAACGGCGTCGATGCCGCCTCTGATCCGAACGGCCCGACATGCACAAGGCCCGTGACGAACGCCAGGAGCAGGCACGCGAGAACGATCAGCGGCGCGACCCAGATCGACTTGTTTTCCCAGATCTCGCGGCGGATCAGCCAGACAAAGCGGCTCATGCGCGTGCTCCTTCTATCACCGCGACAAACAGATCCGCGACGGATGGCACGCCGACGTCTCCGAGCCGCTCGAGATCGGCACGATCCACGCCCTTGAACAACATGTGCGTGCGACCGAGGCCCTGGCGCTCGGCAATCGGCTGCTGCGCCCTCGCGGCGGCGAGCTGCTCGGGGCGCACTGCGACCTGCGCATAGCTCTCCTGCACCTCGTCCATGGCGGCGTCCAGCACGATGCGGCCGCGATCGATGAATATCAGGTCGGTCAGGATATGCTCGATCTCCTCGACCTGGTGGGTCGTCACGAGGATCGTGCGCTGCTCGTCGAAGTATTCATTCAGCAATGTCTCGTAGAACTGTTTGCGCATCAGGATGTCGAGCCCGAGCGTCGGCTCATCCAGAATCAGCAGTTTCGCGTCGATGGCCATGACCAGTGCGAGGTGCAGCTGCGTCACCATGCCCTTCGACAATTCCCTGACCCGGCTGTGGCGCTTGATATCGGTGCGCGAAAGGAACTGCTCGCAGACATCGCGGCGGAATTTCGGGTGCGTCGCCGCGATCAGGTCGATCAGCTGGCGGACGCGGATCCATCGCGGCAGCACGGCAACGTCCGCGATGAAACAGACGTCCTGCATCAGCTTGTGGCGCTGGCGGTACGGGTCGAGGCCCAGCACCGAGAGTTCACCCTGGAATCGTACGAGGCCGAGTACGGCCTTCAGCGCTGTGGTCTTGCCGGCTCCATTCGGCCCGATCAGGCCGACGATGCGTCCGGCACCGACGGCGAATGATGCGTCCTGCAATGCGTGGGTCACGCCATAACTCTTGCTGAGCCCGCGCGCAACAATCAGGTCATTCACGGGTGTCTCCCTCGTCCGGCTCTTCGTCGCGGACCGCCGTCAATGTGGACGCCGCCGGTGGCGGCGCCTTGGCGAGCGCTTCGAGCAGCTCGCGTGCCTCGAATCCAAGCCGCTGAATCCTGGCGCCGACTTTTGGCCATTCCTCCTCGAGGAAATGCTGGCGTTCGTCCTTCAGCAACGCGCGACGCGCACCTTCGGTCACGAACATGCCGCGGCCGCGACGCTTTTCCACAAGCTGCTCGTCGACCAATTGCTGATAACCCTTCAGCACCGTCAGCGGATTCAGCCGGTACTCACCCGCAACGCTGCGGACCGACGGCAAGGGATCGCCGTCGTTCAGGACGCCCTCCAGAATCATCGCCACCACGCGGTCGCGCAGTTGACGGTAGATCGGCAGGCTATCGTTCCAGTTAGTGTCCATGCGTTGTGCCGTGAGTGATTTGGCCCGCTACCAGACTACTTTAGCAGAGCACCTTCAGCAGAGCCCTTCGCGCTCGCCGAACGTGCCTGCTCGTCCGCATTCGCATTGGCAACCATGTAGGCCACCCGCTTGGCGACGACGATGACTTCCGGAAGCTCGGTGGCGACCGCAAAGTAGCCGTTCGATGACTCGCGCTTCGCAACCACGGTCACTTCCGGCAGGGTCACCGACGCCATCGGCGCCATGCCGACCAGCGTGAGTTCACCTACTTCCACAGTGCCGCGGGGGGCCGAGGCGATGTGGCCCTGGTCCAGTGCCACTGCGTGCAGCGACACGATCGCGAATGCCGCCAATGCGCTGACTGCCATCTGCTTGCTGCTTGTGTACATCGGGAACATGACCTTCTCCTTTCCTTTGCTGGGTTTCGGATCGGCCTTTTGCCGGCTTCCGATCTACTGTTGGGCTCCTCTGGTGTTGTAGTGAACTATAACACCGACTCTAATGCAAGCCCTTTTTCGGTCTTTTTTTTACGTAGTCGCGAAGGTTAGGAAAAACAATGACTTACACCACGCTGATGCGCCAGATTGGGTACTTGCCGAGGATTCTGGCGGTCTCCGGGGCCCAATTCTGCGCGGCCGCAGGCCGCCGGATGGTGCGTTAGGCGGGGCGCGCCTAGGATCCGCCGCCCTCCGCCGGCGGTGAATCCTTGCCGTAATGATCTGCGAGATAGCGGACGATGATCGCGGAATCTTCCGCCGTAATCGGCGCGCCCATCACCTTGATCATCTTCGTCACGGTTTTTTCCCAGCCCGCACGATCCTGGAACGGCGAGTTCATGAGGATGTAATCGAGGCTGTGGCACATGGCGCAACTGGACTTGACTTGGTTGAGGCCATCGCCGGCGGCGAGCACCAGGCTCGATTCGTCGGCGTGTGCAGTGACCGCGGCCAGCAGCGCCGCCGCAAACAACATCGCGGGAAGCCCTGAATCACGCGACATGGTAATCAACTCTCTGCACGACATTGTGGTGATAGCCGGCCGGATTGTGGACGAGCCTGCCGGCCTGCGTCGCGCCGTCCCGGGCCATTGCACGCACCATGAATGACTGCGGGCCTGCGATCATCGGCCTGAAATCATGGCTCCATTGCCGCCAGGCGTAGCGGCCGAAATCGCGGCCGAGTCTTGCGGCGCGCCAGTTTGCGCCGCCGTCCGGCGACACTTCGACGCGACGAATCCCCGTCCCGCTGTCCCAGGCAATGCCGGTGAGCTTCACGCGCCGGCCCAGCGCGAGCAATGTGCCGGGCACCGGATCGACCACGAGCGAATTCACCTTGATCGAGGTAATCGGGGAATTTTGCTCCGTGTCCTGCGATTCGAAGCCGCTCATGCCGAACATTCCCCTTGGCACGCGGTAGGCCGTCTTCATCCAGAATCCGTCGAACGGCTTGTCGGTCACCTGCAGGTCCGAAAGCGCCTTGACCCAGTACGTGGCCGTCCACCCGGGTACGACGAGGCGCGCCGGGAAGCCGTTCAGCACCGGCAGCGGCTCGCCGTTCATGTCGAAGGCAATCAGTGTGTCCGGATCGAGCGCCTTCCACATGGGCAGGCTCTTCGCAAAATCAGGGCCTGAGAGCATCGGAGCGTCTGCGCCGTTGCAGACCACTTCCAGTGCGCTTGCACCGAGGCCCGCGCTTTCCAGCACGTCCTTCAGGCGGACACCGCGCCAGATCGCATTGCCCATGGCGCCATATCCCCATTGCACGCCGGGAACGTGCGGCGAGAACAGGCCACGCCGATTGCCGGAGCACTGGTTGACGGCCGCAATTTCGACGCTCCGGAACCTGCGTGTCAGCTCCCGGTGGCTGAACTCGCGCGGGATTTTTACCCCCGGGCCTCCGACACGCAGCCGCCAGTCTGCAAGTGTCACTTCCGGCACGCCGCTGTGCCAACGCACGTAGAAAGCATCGTTCGGCGTGTAAGCAGCGCGAAAAACCGGTACCGGTGTCTCGTAGTTCGGGGGCCGGAAACTGCGCTTGATAAGCGGCCGCTTGCCTGGCAGCGCATCCATGATTTCGGAGGCAATGGCGCCCGCCGGCAGCGAGTCGGCGGCAACGGGCCAGGAAAGGCGCGGAATCAACAATCCGCCGACGATCGAGCACGATGAATCCAACAGGAATTTGCGTCGATCCATGCCAGGGCTTTCCGGCGACGGGGACAGGCCCGATTTGAAGCCAATCGGCGGATGATCGCAAGCGCCGCGGATCCCTGCAGGATCCGGAAAGAAACACGCATGAAATCATGGGTTTGTCCTTCCACTTCACACTTTTGCGGCCGGCCGAGCGTTCAAGGAAGCGATGGTGGCGCGATCCGGCTAGAGTGCCGGCGATGGAGGAGCGGGATGCCGACGCGCAATTGATGCTGCGCTACGCTGCAGGCGATGCGCGCGCATTCGAGGAACTGTACGAGCGCAACCGCGCAGGGCTGTGGCGTTTCATCCGGCGCCTGGTGCGCGATGCGGCAGCGACAGACGACGTGTTTCAGGAATGCTGGTCGCGCGTGATCGGCAGCCGCGAACGCTACCGGCCCACGGCGCGTTTCACGACATGGCTCTACCGGATCGCGCACAACTGCTGCATGGACCATTGGCGAAAGAGCGGCCGGCGTGCGACGCATGAAACAACTGATGACGACGCGATCGCCGCGGCCGCGGACGCGCCCGCCAGCGGCCCGTTCGCGATAGCCGTGACGGACGAAGCGCGCGGACGGCTTGGCCTTGCGCTCGCCCGGCTGCCGGATGAACAGCGCATCGCATTCCTTTTATATGTCGAGGGCGGACTGTCGGTGGCCGAGATCGCGGAACAGACCGGCGCGGGCGCGGAAACGGCGAAGAGCCGATTGCGCTACGCGGTCGCACGGCTGAAAGAGGCGCTCGGAGACGACGCGCCCGCGGAATGAAGTAATGGACCCGAGAGAAAACGAACCATTTGATCGCGAACCCTGGCGCAGGCTGCTGGGCACGGATTCGGGCGTGCCCCCCAGGAGCCTTGACCAGCGGATCCTGTCCGAGGCGCGCCGCGCGCTGACGCCACGTGTCGCGCGGTGGTGGCTGTCTGCTTCGCTGGCAGCGAGCGTCCTGCTCGCGGTCCTGATCGTGCAATGGCAGTTCGCGGACAGCGGGGCGCCGGCACACGTGACCGAGTCCGACGTGCTCGTGTCGCCAGCGCCCGACGCCGCCCACAAGGTAGCGCCCGCCGCAACGATGGAAGTCCCCGCGGAGCGGCGAGACGAACCGCACGCGCCGCCTCCGAGTGTTTCATCGCGAGCGATCGACCTGTCGCACTTCGAGACTCCGTCCACGCCTGCCGCGGCGGAGCCTGTACCTGCGCGTACTATCACGGTAACCGGGCAGCGAAAGCAGGAACTTGAGTCTGCAAGAGAGCGATTGCCCGACAGCGGGTTCGCTGCCGACGCTGCGGCAATAGCGCCACCACCACCGACGCCTGCACCTGCACCTGCGCAGGCTGAATCTTCTGGTGCGTTTGACAATCTATTGTCGAAGGAATCCGACGCAATACCGCGCACGCCGGAGGATTGGTACGCGGAAATCGAAGCGCTGCGCGCGGCGGGGCGCATTCAGGAAGCCGACGAGGAAGTCACTCGACTCGAAGCCGCTTATCCGGGCTGGCTCGAACGCCACCGCCAGCAGAACCCATAACCCGCTTTACTGCAGAGGCCACGCGCCGACAGCGCCTACCGCTGCCACCAAGCCTTGATGGCCCGTTTTGCACGCCGGATATTGCCCCGCATCAGGGCCTCGGCCTTGTTGTCGCCATAGCGCCCCTTGTGCACATGGCGGATTCGGTGCACGCCCGGCACTTCCAGGGGCGTCCCGAGCGTGCGCATCAGCCAGCGAAATGTGCGGTCCTCCAAAGTCTTCGCCCAGCGCGCGACCGGACGCTGGAACAGGGAGACCTGCTCGCAATAACCGCAGGCGCGCGCGATGTCACCATGGACGATCTGGTAGGCGCCGGTCGCCTGGGGAACGGCCAGCAACGAGAACTCGCTCGTGTCGATATCGACCACGCGCGGACGGTCGCGCTCGGCCGCAAGAATATCGTCCGTCTCCGCCAGCATGGCGGTCACGCGTTCCTCACGCGGATAGACCAGGCGGTCAGTCCGCCCCTGCAGCTGTTCCACCAGCGTGTCCAGGCACAGACGGTGAAAGATGATGTCGCAGTCAGTGAACCACACCCAGTCGGCTTTCGTGCTGCGGGCGATCAGATTGCGCCCGATCGAGCGCCGGAAGAGCCGGCCCGGCTCGATCGCCTGCCAGTTCCAGGTCACATTGGGCACATCAATGCCACCGAAGAAATCGAGCATCGCGCGGGTTCGCAAGTCTTCCGGGGCATGAAACACCGTTACTCGAACCGTCGCTCGCGTCGGTGGAAAATTGACGATCGAGCTCAGTTGATAGGCGAGGAGGTGGCCGTACTGCCAGCAATGGCTGACGATTTCGATCGCGAGCCTGCCCCTGCGCGCGGTGATCGTGGCGGGATCGGGCAGGGAAAGAAACCAGCCGGCCGGCAGGAAACCGCTCGCGGCCACGCGAATGAACAAGTCCTCGACCGTGTTTCGCACTGACAAGATCAGACCCTGCGGCGCTCGCCGCTCCAGGGTTGACGATCCATGGTTGCCCCGCAGTCACGCCAGTAGACGTAGTTCGGGTCGGGGGTTCGCCAGTCGCCGTACAGGGCTTTCAGGCAGGCGTCGGCATTGTCGGGCTTCAACCAGCGGCGTCCGTAGAGCTCGAACTCGTCGAGTCCGTGGACAGGAATCTCGTTGATGATTTCGAGGCGCGGTTCGCGGCTGTGGTGGTAGTACCAGCGCAACCGGTCTGCGCGCTGTTCGAACAGGAAGAACTCGAACTTGACCCCCTCGCGGCGCACGGCCCATTTGGTGATCTTGCCGTCGTTGTTGACCTGCAGCCTGCAAGGGCTGAAACCCTTCTTTCTTAGTTCTCCGAGCGCATCCATGAAGGCCGGCAGGTCCTGCTCGAGAAAGCCGAAATCGGCGTCTCTGTCCCAGGGGATGGGACCGCCGTCCCGCATGCAGCCGAGCAGCAGGCCCATGACCATCCAGTACTTGCGGTGAAAGCCGGTCCCGGCGAGAACATCGTGCAGCTGGACGAGACCGCGTGCGCGACGCTCCGGCAACGGTCCCCACCTCCATTCCGCAATGGTCAGCTTCAACTTGCGCACGGCGGTGGAGTGTAGCCGATGCGCCGCAGCTCAGGCTTCTGCGCCATGGAGGGACTCGATCTTCCGGCGCAATTCTTCCAGCTGTTGCGGCAGCAGGATTTCAACGTACTCCCAGGCCTGGATGTCGTTGTCGCTCGAATGCAGCGGATTGAAGCGTTGCCGCTTGCCAAGGCCGCGCAACAGGTAATCGCGCAGGTGCATCTTGGCGCGCAGGATGCGGCCATTCTCCAGCAGCGGGTACTCCGACTTCTGCCGGCGATCCACCGGTAACGGACGCGGATCCCATGCCACGATGACCTGCGCGGGAGGGCCGCCGGAAAATGCCCAGGGGCCGCGGCCCCAGTTACCGCCGCGCAGGCGCGAGGCCACCGCCTGCTGGCGTTCCGCAGCGAGCGGAGCCGACAGCAGGATCCGGAATCCCTGTGCTTCGAGTTCGGCCTCGACTTCGGCAGCGACACCGGGATTCAAGGCGCGCTCCCGCACCAGGAAAACCGCCAGTCCGCGCCGCAACGGATCGACGGCAAAGCCCTCGCGAAAATACCGGTCGTGTATCCAGGGATTCCTCAATGAAAGCTTCGCGAGCATGTCGAAGGGCGGGCGCCAGCCCTGTTGCGTCAGGTATTCGTCCAGGGATTCGAGATCGATCCCGACATCGATCGACAGTTCGGCGGCGAGATCGCGAAGTACCTGGCGATAATCGTGGTCCGGCATCTTCTTCGGCGGCACAGACGGTTTCATGGCGCTCTTGAGGCCACTCGCATAGCCCTTGTGATACAGCGCGTGGTAGGAAAGGCTCAGGAAATGGTCCCGGACGGCGGGCACGCGGTACAAGCCCTTGATCACGCGGGCGCGGTTTACGATCTGCCCGGCAAGATGCGGCGGGAAATAAGCCATCTTCTGGAAATCGCTGCCCAGCATGCCGGAAACGGAATAGATATCGCAGGCGATCCCGGTCCGCAGGCGCACGAACAAGTCGTCGATTTTCACCAGGTCGTCGTCAGCCACCAGCAGGTCGACATCCTCGCCACGTTCGATGGCCGGCAACGATTCGAACCAGCGCAGGACAACGTACCGAACCTGCCGCTTGGCGAGCTCGCGAAAAAAACCCTCGCAGGAGTATCGCCTCGCGAGGTAGCGGCGTGCGCGGGCGCCGGGCCGGATCAGGCCGCGCACCGTTTCCTTGACGCGACGCGTGAAGTTTTTCATTCTGAGCCGGGGCCCCGATGTACAGGCGGAGTATAGGACGAACGAGGTCCGCCCCCGGCGATGGCTGCTACAATTGGCACTCGACCGGAGTCCTGCCGAATGAAAAAACCCGTTACAGTCACCATCACTGGAGCCGCCGGCCACATCGGCTATGCGCTCGCCTTTCGCGTGGCCTCAGGCCAGATGCTCGGCGAGGACCAGCCTGTCAACTTGCAGCTGCTGGAGATCACGCCGGCTCTGCCCGCGCTTGGCGGTGTCGTCATGGAATTGTCGGACTGCGCCTTCCCGACACTGAATCGCCTCGTGGCAACGGACGACGCCATTGTCGCATTCCGCGACTGCGACTACGCGCTGCTGGTCGGCGCGCGGCCACGCGGGCCGGGCATGGAACGCAAGGACTTGCTGCTCGCGAATGCGCAGATCTTTTCGGCGCAGGGCAGGGCGATCAATGAAGCCGCGAGCCGCGGGGTGCACGTGCTGGTGGTCGGCAATCCCGCGAACACGAATGCCCTGATCGCCGCATCCAATGCACCCGACATCGAGCGGCAGAACTTCACCGCGATGATGCGACTCGATCACAACCGCTCGCTTGCGCAACTCGCCGAAAAGACCGGCACGCACACGACGGCGATCCGCCGCATGATCGTCTGGGGCAATCACAGCGCAACCCAATACCCGGACATCAGCCACTGCACGGTGACCGGCAAGCCCGCGCGCGCGCTGGTGGACCAGCAGTGGTACCGCGAGCAGTTCATCCCGATCATCCAGCAGCGCGGTGCAGCGATCATCAAGGCGCGCGGCGCATCGTCAGCGGCGTCCGCGGCGTCGGCCGCCATCGACCACATGCGCGACTGGTCGCTCGGCACCCGCGCAGGTGACTGGGTCAGCATGGCGATTGCTGCCGACGGCAGCTACGGCATCCCGGAGGGTGTCATGTATTCGTACCCGGTAACCTGCAAGGGCGGCCGCTACGCGATCGTGCAGGGACTTGCGGTCGACGAATTCAGCCGCGGCCGCATGGATGCGACGCACAAGGAACTGCTCGAGGAACGCGAAGGCGTGCAGGACCTGCTCTCTGCGAGGTGACCCGATGGTCCATCTGAGGCACGCCGTATCGACCGCCGCATCGGTCCTGCTGGCGCTGGGCCTGCTGCAAGGCAGCGCAACCGCCCAGGAGAAAACGCAGAAGCCGCCCTTGCACGGATCCCATTGGATGGCGATCACCGGCAAGCCGCTCGCCGCGACCGCAGGGGCCAGCATGTTCGAACGCGGTGGTAACGCCGTGGACTCTGCCTGCGCCATGCTAGCCGCGACCGCGACCATGTGGGACACGCTGTCCTGGGGCGGTGAGACGCAGGCGCTGATCTACAACCCGGAGACCAGTCGCATCATCGCCATCAACGGACTGGGCGTGGCGCCCACCGGCGCAACGGTCGATTTCTACCGCAAGAAGGGACTCCGCTATCCGCCCGAGCACGGGCCGCTCGCCGCGGTGACGCCCGGGACACCCGGAGCCCTGCTGACAATGCTCGCCGAATATGGCCGCCTGTCGCTCGCCGAAGTGCTTGCGCCCGCGATCACCCTCGCCGACGGATATCCGATCGATGCGGAGACCGCCAACCGCATCGAGGCCGAGAAAGAGAAGATCAAGCAGTGGCCCTACGCGAAGGCCGTAATGCTGCCGCACCTGGGCTCCGCGCGTGAAGCGCCGCAGGCCGGCGAGATGTTCCGCCAGCCGGATCTTGCGGCGACGCTGCGCAAGCTGGTTGAAGCCGAGACAAAGGCGTTGGCCGCCGGCAAGTCGCGCAAGGAAGCGATCATGGCCGCGTATGAACGCTTCTACCGCGGCGACATCACGGACGAGTTCGTACGCAGCGTGCAGGAGCAGGGCGGTTTGATCACGACGAAGGACCTCGCCAACTGGCGCGTCGAATTCGAGGAACCGGTGCACGCGAATTATCGCGGCATCGACGTCTACAAGCTCGACCGCTGGGTACAGGGCCCGGTGATGCTGCAGACCCTCAACATCCTCGAGAATTTCGATCTCAAGGCGATGGGCTACAACAGCACGCGCTATATCCACACGGTCTACCAGGCGATGAATCTCGCCTTCGCCGATCGCGACTTCTACTACGGCGATCCGTATTTTCCGCCCGATGAGCCGATCAAGGGATTGCTGTCCACGGACTACGCAAAGGCGCGCGCTGCGCTCGTGAATGCCGATGCCAATGACCCGGCCGTCGGTCCGGGCGACCCCTATCCGTATCAGGGCGAGACCAATCCCTATATCAAGGCGTCATCGCCGCCGGCAGCGGCCGCGAAAGACTTTGATGCCGCGAGCTACGCGGCCGCGACCGACCCCGATACGGGCTCTTTTTATCGCGGCACGACTTCGGTCGTCTCCGCTGACAAG
This sequence comes from Steroidobacteraceae bacterium, assembly GCA_032127975.1. Classification (GTDB taxonomy): domain Bacteria; phylum Pseudomonadota; class Gammaproteobacteria; order Steroidobacterales; family Steroidobacteraceae; genus SCUD01. The sequence goes on along the minus strand of JAQBHG010000062.1, from coordinate 3,717 downwards.
GAAGGCTGGATCGTCTCGATGACGCCGAGCGGCGGCTGGCTGCCGGCCGTCATCGCCGGACACACAGGCATCGGCCTCAGCCAGCGCATGCAGGCCTTCGTGCTGGATGCAGCCGAGAATCCCTTCAACCTGCCCGAACCCGGCAAGCGCCCGCGTGCGACGCTCACGCCGTCGCTCGCCTTCAGGGACGGCAAGCCGTGGCTGGCATTCGCCGTGCAGGGCGGCGATACGCAGGACCAGAACCTGCTGCAGTTCTTCCTGAATGTCGCGGAGTTCGGCATGACACCGCAGCAGGCGGCCGAGGCGCCGAATTTCATCAGCTACCAAATGCACGACTCATTCGACCAGCACGAAATTTTTCCGGGACGCCTGCTGCTCAATAATTCGATTCCGGACTGGGTGCGGCGTGAATTGCGCGCGCGCGGCTACACGCTCGAGTACGGCTCGCGCACCTCGGGGCCGATCAATGCGATTCAGCTCGATCACGAGCACGGCACGCTGTGGGGCGCGTCCAGCAATCACGGCGAAGACTACGGAATCGCGTGGTAATTGGCGTATAATCAGTGCCACGTCTGCAGCAGTTGCAGACCACAATAATCACTGATTGAAGGGGTTACTTATGAAGTCGAGAATATTCAGCCTTCTGGCTGCCTGCGCGCTATTGACGCCGGCACTTTCACAGGCCCAGGAACACTGGATCGAGGGCCCGGTCTGGGAATGCAGTTCGTACCGGACCGCTCCCGGCATGTTCGATACCTACATGAAGTGGATCCGTGCCCACTCGGAGCCGATCAATGCCGAAGCCAAGAAGCAGGGCCTGATCGTCGATTTCAAGTCCTTCGTGCAGGCGCCGCGTGACCCGAACGACTACGATGTTCTGTTCTGCACGCTGTATTCGAGCTACGGAAAGGCACTCGACTACAACAAGGGCGACGACGACAAGTTCGAGGCGATTTCAGCCAAGCATTGGGCGACGCCCGATGACGACAAGCAGCGTGAAATGGCGAGCCCGCGTCTGGAGATGCGCAAGTATCTCGGCACTGCCTACGTTCGCGAAGTGATGCTGAGGCCTGCCTCGTAAGCCGGTAATTCAGCTGATGACCATGGAAGCCGGCGTTTGCGCCGGCTTTTTTTTTGCGGTTGTAGATATTTCTCTTTTTGCACTGCAAACAGTCTCGAAATGCGGCCCACAGCCTAGGGTGCATGCCCTAATCGCGCATCGCATCCTGATCGTTGTATAAGGAGGCGTGATGGTGTCAGCCCTCTGGTTGCTGCTGTTTGTCAGCCTGGTGTTGTGGCTCGCCTATCAGCGCGCGAGTTTCGCGAAGGCGACCATCGTGCTGGGCGTGCTGCTCGCAGGCTATACGCTGTTCGGCGCCGGGCCGCTCTGGTGGAAAGCGGTGCTGTGGGTGCTGTTCACGCCGCAGCTGCTCCTCAATATCCGGCCACTGAGGAGTTCGCTGATCTCGCGCCGGTTCCTGCGTGTGTACAAGCGCATGCTGCCGTCGATGTCCACGACCGAGCGGGAGGCGCTCGAGGCCGGCACCGTCTGGTGGGACGGCGAGCTGTTCACCGGCGGTCCCGACTGGAACAAGCTTCTCTCCGCCAAGGCGCCGGTGCTGACGGCCGAGGAACAGGCGTTCATCGACGGGCCCTGCGAGGAACTCTGCCGGATGATCGACGACTGGGACATCACCCACCGTCGCGCCGACCTGCCGCCCGAAGTCTTCGACTTCATCAAGAAGAAGGGCTTCTGGGCGATGATCATCCCGAAGAAATTCGGGGGGCTGGAATTCTCGGCCTATGCGCATTCCTGCGTGGTCGTGAAGATCGCGAGCCGGTCGGCCACAGCCGCCTCGACAATCGTCGTGCCGAATTCGCTCGGTCCCGCGGAACTGCTGCTGCATTACGGCAGCGAGGAACAGAAGAACCATTTCCTGCCGCGGCTCGCGCGAGGCGACGAGATTCCCTGCTTCGGCCTGACCGGCCCACGCGTGGGTTCCGATGCGGGTTCGCTCCCCGATACCGGCATCGTCTGCAAGGGCTTTTACCAGGGCCGAGAGATCACGGGTATCCGGCTCAATTTCTCCAAGCGTTACATCACTCTTGCGCCGATCGCTACGATCATCGGGCTCGCGTTCCGCCTGTTCGATCCCGACAAGCTGCTGGGCGGCCTTGAGACGGATTATGGAATCACGGTGGCACTGGTTCCGCGCAACACGCCGGGCATCACGATCGGCCGGCGGCATTTCTCGCTCAACAATCCGTTCCAGAACGGGCCGATTCGCGGCAAGGACGTATTCGTGCCGCTCGATGCCATCATCGGCGGCACGAAGATGGCCGGGCAAGGCTGGCGCATGCTGGTCGAGCAACTCTCGGTCGGACGCTGCATTTCGCTGCCCTCGATCGCGACCGGCGGCGCCAAGGGCGCCGTGTACTCGACCGGCGCCTATGCCCGCATCCGGCGGCAATTCAACATGCCGATCGGCCGCTTCGAGGGCGTCGAGGCAGTGATTGCCCGCATGGCGGCGCGCACCTACATCATGGATGCGGCGCGTTCGGTGACGACCGGCGCGATCGACGGCGGCGAAAAGCCCTCCGTGCCGGCCGGTATCCTGAAATATCACATCACCGAATTCGGACGGATGATCGCAAACGACGCGATGGACGTGCAGGGCGGCAAGGGCATCATGCTCGGTCCGAAGAACTACCTCGGCCGCGGCTACCAGTCCGTGCCGGTCAGCATCACCGTCGAGGGCGCCAATATCCTGACACGCAGCCTCATCATATTCGGACAGGGGGCCGTGCGCTGTCATCCCTGGGTGCTGAAGGAGATGAATGCCGCGAAGGATCCGGATCACGCGCGCGGCGTGCGCGATTTCGACAGGGCGCTCTTCGGCCACATCGGTTTTACGATTTCGAATGCCGTGCGCTCATTTTTCGGCGCGATCACACTGTCGCGCATTGTCAATGCGCCAAGGAAGGGCCCGACCAAGCGTTACTTCGAGCACATCAACCGATTCAGCGCTTCATTTGCGTTCGCGACCGATGTCGCGATGCTGTCACTCGGCGGCTACCTGAAGAAAAAGGAAGCCCTCTCCGCGCGGCTCGGGGACGTTCTGTCCTCGATGTACCTGGCCTCGATGGTGCTGAAGCATTACGAGAACCAGGGCCGGCCGGAGGCCGACCTGCCGTTGGTCGAGTATTCCTGCCGCCAGCTGCTGTACCAGGCCCAGGAGCAGCTACACAGCTTCCTGCGCAATTTCCCGGTGCGCTGGCTCGCGGTACTGATGCGGGCACTGATCTTCCCGCGCGGCTTGACCTATTCGGCGCCGAGCGACCGGCTGAATCCGCAGATTGCGGAACTGGTCATGAATCCCGGCGAGGCGCGCGAGCGGCTATGCCACTACGTATATCGCACGCTCGAGCCGACCAATCATCTCGGCCTCGTGCAGCAGGCGATGGAACTCGCGATCGCGGCAGAACCGATCGAGAAGCGGATCCGCGTCGAGGGCGTCAAGACCGGCATTGTCACGGCACTCGATCTGCCGGGACAGATCCGCGAGGCACAGGCCGCCGGCATCATCAGCGAGGCCGAGGCTGCGCAACTGCGCGAGTACGACCGCAAGGTCATGGACATCATAGATGTGGATGATTTCGATCCGCGCGAGCTCGTCGCCGGGTCGACCTACGAGATCCAGCTCGACGGCGGCAGCG
>JAQBHG010000061.1:0-49887 GCA_032127975.1 Steroidobacteraceae bacterium | reverse complement strand
GGAGAATGTCATCGGCAAGGCAGAGGCGATCTGGCTGTCATTCAATCCCGAGCCGGGCTCAATCCTGCTCTGGGACCGCATGGGAACCGGGATTCGTTAAGGAGGCAGCGTATGCAAGGCAGACAGCGGGGCATGACATTCCTCGGCATTCTCGTGATCGTCATCGTGGTCGGTGCCTGGGTCTATGCAGGAATCAGGCTCGTGCCCATATACCTCGAATACGTGCGCGTGGCAGCGACGCTCGAAAAGGTCAGGGACGAATATTCGTCGAATCCGGGATCGACCGAATTCGAGTTGCGCAAGGCCGTTGAGCGCCATTTCGACATCGAGATGGTGACGATCATCGATTCGAAAGACATCGAGATCAAGAAGGATGGCGGCGTATTCAGCCTGCGTGCCAACTATGAGGACACCGTGCCGCTTGTTTACAATATTTCGTTCCTGCTGACATTTGACAAGACCGTCGAGGTCGCCGCGCGCTGAGCCGCGCTGCGGGCGAGGCGTGGATCCCGCGGACTGGCTGCAACATCGCCTGGGCTGCAGCTTCATTGATCCTGGCCTGCTGGGTCAGGCACTGACGCACCGCAGCGCAGGGTCGGACAACAACGAGCGACTTGAATACCTCGGCGACGCGGTGCTGTCATTCGTGGTCGCTGAATTGCTCTTCCATGCCCATCCGGAAGCGAGCGAGGGCGAACTATCGCGCTACCGGGCCAGCCTCGTCAGTGGCGATGCGCTCGGCGCGATCGCGCTCGAACTCGGCCTCGGCGAGCACCTCCGGCTCGGTGAAGGCGAACTGAAGTCGGGCGGCAAGCGCCGCGCCTCGATCCTCGCGGACGCCCTCGAAGCGCTGATCGGCGCCGTTTACCTGGACCAGGGGCTCGCCGCCGCAAGCGCTCTCGCAGCCCGCGTACTACAGCGGCGGCTGGAGGAACTGCCTGGGGCCTCCGACCTGAAGGACGCCAAGACGCGCCTGCAGGAGTGGCTGCAGGGCCGCGGCCTGAACTTGCCCGAATACAAGGTGCTGGAGATTACCGGCGAGCCACACGAGCAGCACTTCCGGGTGCGCTGCGATGTCGGCGAGCTCGCAATTGCGGCCGAGGCCGGGGGCAGCAGCCGGCGTCGGGCAGAGCAGGAAGCTGCGGCAATGGTGCTCGACGATCCTGCCCTGCGGGCGCCGCCGTGAACGCGGAAATCCCGCATCGCTGCGGCACGGTCGTGCTGGCGGGCCGGCCCAATGTCGGCAAGTCCACGCTGCTGAATGCGCTCATCGGGCAGAAACTCAGCATCGTGACCCCCAAGGCGCAGACCACGCGCCAGCGCGTCGCCGGCGTGCTGACTCGGCCGGGCTTTCAGCTGATCCTGCAGGACACACCGGGCTTCGGTGCCCCCGCCGGCAGGCGCCTGAATCAGGCGATGCACCGTGAGGCGGTCGCTGCGATCGCGACCGCGGATGCGGCGATCCTGATCACGGCTGAAACGCGCTGGAACAGCGAGGATGACGCGGTGCTCGCGCAGCTCGCCGCCGCCGGCACACCGATCATCGTCGCGGTCAACAAGATCGACCGGGTGAAGCCGAAGGACCGCCTGCTGCCTTATCTCGGGAGACTTTCCGAAAGGCATCCGTTCGCTGCCATCGTTCCGGTCTCGGCGCTTCGCGGCGAGAACCTCTCGCGACTGGTCGAGGCAGTCGTCGCGCTGCTGCCTGCGGCCCCGGCGATGTACCCGGAAGACCAGGTGACGGATCGCAATGAGCGATTCATGGCGGCGGAAGTCGTGCGCGAGAAGCTGATGCTTGCGTTGCACGATGAGTTGCCCTACGGCATCGCCGTAGAAGTCGAACGCTTCGAGGATACGCCGGACGGGCGGGTCGAGATCGACGCCGTCATCTGGGTCGAGCGCGAGGGCCAGAGGAAAATCGTCATAGGATCAAAGGGCGAGGGCCTGAAAGCCGTCGGGCGCGCCGCGCGCATGGAGCTGAACGAACTGCTCGGCCGTCGCGTGCATCTCTCGACCTGGGTCAAGCTTCGCGAGGACTGGACGGACGATGCCGGGATGCTGCGCCGGCTTGGTCACGATCCGTCATGAGTGCACCCCGACGCGTCCTGCTGGAACCGGCCTGGCTGCTGCATCACCGGCCCTGGAGCGATACCAGCAGGATTCTCGACCTGATGACCAGGAGTCATGGCCGCGTGACCCTGTTCGCGCGCGGCGCGCGCCGCCCGGGTTCGGCGCTGCGCGGCGTGCTCCAGCCATTCGTGCCCTTGCTCATTTCCTGGACCGGCAGGGCGGACGGCGGAACCCTGACGGGGGCGGAAATCCATGGCGTGCTGCGGCCGCTGCCGCCTGGGCAGTTGATGAGCGGCTTCTACCTGAACGAGCTGCTGCTGCGCCTCCTGCCGAGGGAGGACCGGCACGAGCGCCTGTTCGACGCCTACGCTGAAGCAATAGCGCAACTCGCCGGGGCAACCGGCCACCGGCCACTGCGGGTATTCGAGCTGGTACTCCTTGAGGAACTGGGCTACGGCCTCGAGCTTGCGCGTGACGCTGCGAGCGGCGAGCCATTGGAACCGGATCGGTACTATCATTTCCAGCCGGGCCGCGGCGTGCTCGCAGTTCGCGATGCGGCCAGCGAGCCGGATGCGATCCGGGGCGGCGACGTTCTTGCGGTGTCATGCGGCGAGTTCGATCAGCCTGCCGCGCTCGCGGCCGCCAGGCAGATCCTGCGTGCTGCGATTGCCCACTGCCTCGAGGGCCGCGGTCTGCACAGCCGTGAAGTGATGCTGGCATTGCGCCAGCGGGAGCAGGGTGCGTGAATCCGACATCAATCGAACTCGGCGTCAATATCGATCACGTGGCGACATTGCGCCAAGCCCGCGGTGGCCGCTCGCCGGACCCGCTGCAGGCGGCGTTGACAGCCGAACAGTCGGGCGCCGACAGCATCACGCTGCACCTGCGGGAGGATCGTCGTCACATCCAGGACCGTGACGTGCAGGCGATGCGCGCCGCGTTGCAGACGCGCATGAACCTGGAGATCGCCGCGACCGCCGAAATGCTCGATATCGCCGTTCGAGTGCTGCCGACGGATGTCTGCCTGGTGCCGGAGAAGCGCAGCGAGCTGACCACGGAAGGCGGCCTGGACGCCGCCGGCCAGCAGGCGGCAATCGCGGCTGCCTGTACGCGGCTGCGCACCGCCGGCATCCGCGTGGCGTTGTTCATCGACCCGGATCTCGCGCAAGTGGATGCAGCGGCGCGAAGCGGCGCGCCTGTCATCGAACTACACACGGGAAGCTACGCCGATGCGCGTGGTCCGGAGCGGGGACGCGAGCTGGGGCGCCTGCTTGCCGCGGCCCGGCACGCTGTCGCCGGGGGACTGATCGCGCACGCGGGGCACGGCCTCGATTACCACAATGTGCAGCCGGTGGCGGCGATTCCGGAACTTGCAGAACTCAATATTGGCCATGCGATCATTGCGCGCGCAGTCATGACCGGCCTGGGCCCGGCGGTCGCAGAGATGAAGCGGCTGATGCGGGAAGCGCGCGGCGCATGATCTTCGGGATCGGCACGGACGTGGTGCGGATCGAGCGCATCGCCGCAGTCTACGAGCGGTTTGGCGCGCATTTCGTGGAGCGGCTGCTGATGCCTCAGGAACGCGCCGTATTCGACGCCGATCGCAGGGCAGTCCGCTTCCTGGCCATGCGCTTTGCGGCCAAGGAAGCCATCGTCAAGGCGCTCGGCACGGGATTCGGCCACGGCATCTGGATCCGGGACGTCGGTTTCCTCGCCAATGCCTGGGGCCGCCCGGAGGTCCTGTTTTCGGCCCGTGGCCGTGCGGTGGCCGACAAGCTTGGTGCCGGCGAAGGCCACGTGAGCCTGACCGATGAAGCCGGCTTTGTGATTGCAGTCGCCGTCATGATGAGGAAGCCGTGAGCGCGTCATTGAATAGCCTCGTCTTCGACATCGAGACGATTCCCGATGTCGAGCTTGGCCGCCGCCTGCCGGGTCTCGCCGACGCGGACGACGAGACGGTTGCCGAAGCGATGTTTGCGCGGCGGACCGAGGAGACGGGCTCGTCATTCCTGCCGTTTGAACAGCACAAGGTGGTTGCAATCTCGGCATCGCTGCGGACAGGCGACGAATTCCAGGTATGGAGTGTCGGCAGCCTCGAGAGCGGTGAAGACGACTTGCTGCGCCGGTTCTTCGGCGGGCTCGAGAAATTGCGGCCCACGCTCGTATCGTGGAATGGCGCGGGTTTCGACCTGCCGGTCCTGCACTACCGGATGCTGAAGCACGGCATCGTCGCGCCGACATACTGGGATACCGGCGAGCTCGACCGCGACTTTCGCTGGAATAACTACCTGAGCCGCTATCACGCCCGGCACACGGATCTGATGGATGTGCTTTCCGGTTACCAGCCACGCGGACGGGCGAGCCTGCAGCATGTCGCAGAACTCCTGGGATTGCCCGGCAAACTGGGCCTGGCCGGCGACAAGGTCTGGGACGCGTGGCGCGAGGGGCGCCTTGCCGAGATCCGTGACTACTGTGAAACCGACGTGCTGAATACTTATCTGATCTACCTGCGATTCGAGCTGATTCGCGGACGGCTGACGCAGGATGAATACGGTGGCGAGCTTGGCCGGGTGCGCTCCTGGCTGGGCGAGCGGAAGGAAACGCACTGGCGTGAATTCGAGGCAGCCTGGAAGGCGCATTGAAGCAGGCGCAGGACCCGGAAACGGCCGAGATCAGCTCGCTCGACCATGAAGGGCGCGGCGTGGCCCGCATCGATGGCAAGGCCGTGTTCGTCGAGGGGGCCTTGCCCGGCGAGCATGTGCGACTGCGACGGACCCACCGGCGCCGGCGGCATGACGAGGCTGTGATGGTCGAGTTGTTGCAGGCGTCACCGGCGCGCGTGGTCCCGCGCTGCAGGCATTTCGGCACCTGCGGCGGTTGTTCGCTGCAGCACCTGTCGCACGATGCCCAGCTGGAAGCCAAGGGCCGCCAGGTTGCGGACGAACTGGAGCGCATCGGCGGTACGTGCCCCGATTCCTGGCTGGCACCGCTGGCGGGCCCGGTCTGGTCCTATCGACGTCGCGCGCGCCTGGGATGCAAGTACGTCGTGGCCAAGGACAGGGTGCTGGTCGGCTTTCGCGAGCGGGGCAGTCCATATCTCGCCGATATCGAGCACTGCCATGTCCTGGTCGAACCGGTGGGCAGCCTGATCGAGGATCTCGCGCGACTGGTCGGTGGGCTCAGCATCCGCGATCGCCTGCCGCAGATCGAAGTCGCAGCCGCCGACAATGCGGTCGTGCTCGTCTTGCGGGTGCTCGATCCGCCGAGCGAGGCCGATCTGGTGATGCTGCGCGAATTCCAGACGCGGCACGCGGTGGAATTACACCTGCAGCCCGGCGGCCTGGACACCGTGACGCCGCTCTCGCCACCGGCAACGCCGCTGCAATACGAGCTGCCCGGCCTGCCCGAAGGAATCGGCTTTGCGCCGACCGACTTCATCCAGGTGAACGCCGGCGTCAATCGCCAGATGGTGGAGCGCGCGCTCGAACTCCTTGCGCCATCGGCCGGCGACCGGGCGCTCGACCTTTTCTGCGGCCTGGGGAATTTCAGCCTGCCGCTGGCGCGCCGCGTATCCCGGGTCGTCGGAGTCGATGGCGATCCGGCACTGGTCGAGCGCGCCCGCGCAAATGCCGCGCGCAATGGCATCGCTAATGCGGAATTCCACGCGGCGGATCTCAGCGCCAACGTGTCTCAGGCAGCCTGGGCCCGCAGCGATTACGACCTGGTGTTGCTGGACCCGCCGCGCGCAGGCGCCCGCGAAGTGCTGCCATTGATCGCCAGGAGCAGGCCCCGGCGTATCGTGTACATTTCCTGCCACGCGGGGACGCTTGCCCGCGATGCGGGAATCCTTGCGCAGCAGCATGGCTACAAGCTCGTCGCGGCCGGCATCATGGACATGTTTCCTCACACGTCGCATGTCGAGTCCATCGCGCTCTTCGAGCCTGAGGGCGGCGAGCGCGTGACGGGAGCTCAGGCATGACACTCGGTCCGGTCATGGTGGATCTCAAGGGCATTGCGCTGGAGCCCGACGAGCGCGAGTTGCTCAGGCATCCTCTGGTCGGCAGCGTGATCCTGTTCACCCGCAATTACGAGAATCCCGGCCAGCTCGCGCGTCTGGTCGCGGAGATCCATGCGATCCGTTCGCCAGCGCTGCTGGTTGCCGCGGACCAGGAAGGCGGCCGCGTCCAGCGGTTCAAGGAAGGATTTACGCGTTTGCCTGCGTTGCGCCTGGTCGGGCGCCAATACAGCAGCGCCCGGGGCGAGGGCATTGCGCTGGCGCGCCAGCTCGGCTGGCTGATGGCAGCCGAATTGCGTGCGGTCGGCATCGACATGTCGTTCGCGCCCTGCGTGGACCTCGACTACGGTGTCAGCCAGGCGATTGGCGATCGCGCGCTGCATGTGAATGCGACCGCGGTCGGCGAGCTAGCCGTCGCGTACATGCTTGGCATGCGGGAAGCCGGGATGGCGGCGACCGCCAAGCATTTCCCGGGGCACGGCGCGGTGGCTGCCGACTCCCATGTGGCGTTACCCGTGGATCGACGCGAATGGACTGACATCGCCGCCGATCTCCTGCCGTATCGCCGGATGATCGCCAATGGCCTGTCATCGGTCATGGTCGCCCATGTTGCATTTCCGGTAGTGGACGCCATGCCAGCCAGCCTGTCGCCACACTGGATCCGTGGCGTGCTGCGCCGCGAACTCGGCTTCCAGGGCGCCATCTTTGCAGACGATCTCTCAATGGGTGGTGCAGCGGCATACGGCGACATCGTCGCGCGTGCCCGGCTCGCGCTCGAAGCAGGTTGCGATGTGTTGCCGGTCTGCAACGATCGGGCCGCCGTGCTCACACTGCTCGATGCGATGCGGACTGCGGTCGACCCGGTCGGCGGCCTGCGCCTGGCGCGGCTGCATGGCCGCGACGGCCCGGAAGCGCAGGTCCTGGCATCCGATCCGCGGTGGCAGGCCGGTGTCACGGCCGCGCAGGCTTGCCTGGAGCGTCCCGAGTTTCACCTCGAGGGTGAGCGCAACGCCTGATCCGGATTCGGCACCCGGATAAGTCGCTCAGGCCTCGAGTGCCGAGAGCAAATTGTCGGCGAGGAGCAGGCGCGTCGGGCCATCGACTCCACCCGGCTTCAACCGCAGCCGATGTGAACCGTCCAGCCGGAACCGCCCCTTGCCTTGCTGGACCAGCCGGATGACACGCGCGGGATCCACACTGTGCTGGCTTGAGAACTCCACAACCCCCGCCGCTGCACCGATCTCGAGGCGGCGAATGCCGAGGCTTGCTGCGCGCAGCTTGAGCCGGTGAACATGGAACATGGTCTGGGCCGGCGGCGGCAAAGGGCCAAAGCGGTCGATCATTTCAACCTGCAGGTCATCGAGCTGCGCGGCATCCGCGGCGCCCGCCATGCGCTTGTATAGCTGCAGGCGAAGATGCACGTCCGGCATGTAATCCTCGGGCAGCAGCGCGGGCAACTGCAGGTCGACATCCGGCCCCGCGTGCAATGGGCGTTCGAGATCGGGTTCGCGCCCGTCGCGCAAGGCCTGCACTGCACGTTCCAGCAGCTCGAGATAGAGGCCGATGCCGATTTCCTGGATCTGGCCGCTCTGTTCCTCACCCAGGAGTTCCCCCGCGCCACGAATTTCCAGGTCCTGGGTTGCCAGCGTGAATCCCGCGCCGAGATCCTCCAGCGCCTCGATGGCCTCAAGGCGTTTTGCGGCGTCTGCAGGTAATGCGGCCTTCGGCGGCGACAGCAGGTAGGCCCAGGCGCGATGGTGCGAACGCCCGACGCGTCCGCGCAGCTGGTGCAATTGCGCGAGGCCGAATCGATGCGCGCCATCGATCAGCATCGTGTTGGCAGTCGGCACGTCGATCCCGGACTCGATGATGGTCGTGCAGACCAGGATCTCGAACCGGCGGTGGTAGAAATCGAGCATCAGGCGTTCGAGGTCGCGTTCCCGCATGCGGCCGTGGCCGACACGCACCGAGGCCTCGGGCACGAGCCGGCGCAGGCGCTCCGCAAACAGGTCGATATCGTCGATCGTGTTGTGCACGACATACACCTGCCCGCCGCGACGGATCTCGCGCAGGCAGGCCTCACGCACGAGGCTATCGCTCCATTCGCAGACGAATGTCTCGATCGCCATCCGCTCGGCCGGTGGCGTGGTCATCAGGGACAGTTCTCGCAGGCCGCCGAGCGCCATGTTCAGTGTGCGCGGTATCGGCGTCGCGGTCAGCGTCAGCATGTCCACGTCGGCCCGCATCTGCTTCAGTATTTCCTTGTGCCCGACACCGAAGCGATGTTCCTCGTCCACGACGACCAGTCCCAGGTTCCGGAACTCGACATCACGTTGCAGCAGCCGGTGCGTGCCGATCACGACGTCCACGCTGCCAGCGGCGAGTCCGGCAATGACCTCGCGCTGTTCAACGGCGGTGCGGAATCGCGACAGGCTTTCGACCTTGATGGGCCAGTCCGCAAAGCGATCGGCAAATGTCTGCGCGTGCTGCTGGGCAAGAAGCGTGGTCGGAACCAGCACGGCGACCTGCCTGCCGCCCTGCACGGCGGCAAAGGTCGCGCGCAGGGCGACTTCCGTCTTGCCGAATCCAACATCACCGCAGACCACCCGGTCCATCGGCGAGCCTGCCCGCATGTCTGCCAGCACGGCGTCGATCGCGTCGCGCTGGTCCACGGTTTCCTCGAACGGGAATCCAGCCTCGAAGGCGCGATAGCTCGATTCGTCGAACTGGATCGCGTGTCCCTGCCTTGCCGCGCGGCGCGAATAGAGATCCAGCAGCTCGGCGGCGACATCGCGCAGACGTTCGGCCGCCCGGCGGCGCGCCTTGGCCCATTGTTCGGTGCCGAGCTTGTGCCAGGGCGCTGCATCCGGCGAGCCGCCGGTGTAGCGGGTCACCCGCTCGAGCGCGTGCACGGGGACGTACAAGAGGTCGCCACCGGCGTACTCGAGCACCAGGAATTCTGCGGGGTTGCCGTCGATCTGCATGACGCGAAGGCCGCGATAGCGTCCGACGCCGTATTCCTCATGGACGACCGGCGCACCGGGTGAGAGCGCCGCGAGCTCGCGCAGGATGGCTGCGGGATCGCGATCCGCACGCCGCCGCCGCCGTTCCTGGCGCGCCCGTTCGCCAAACAGCTGATCCTCGGCAACCAGGGCGACATGACGGTCCGGCAGGACCAGGCCGCGCACATCCGGCGCGACAGCAATGCCGAGTGACTGTACGTTCGAGGCAAATCCGGTCCAGTCGGAAACTTCGGCTGCGTGAAGGTCCTGGCGCCTCAGCAACTCAAGCAGCAACTCGCGCCGGCCTGCCGAGTCGGCTGTCAGAAGAACGCGACCACCGAAACGTGCATGGAAAGCGGCGAGCGCCGCCGCTGGAAGGGCCGCGCGAGGATCGGCGCGCAACTCGGGGGGCGGCTCCGAGCCGAAGTTGCGGATCGGCACGGTGGCGGCGAGTGGCTCAGCCTTATAGGGAGTCACCAGCACCCGCGCATGCGAGGAGAGGGCGGTCGCGACTGCATCGGCCGACGCAAAGGCATCTGCCGGCGCAAGGATGGGCCGTTCGCGGTCGTGACGTCTTTGCTCGTATCGTTCCACCACTTCCGCCCAGGCAAGCGGCAAGGCGTGATCAAGGTCGGCGGTGTCGACGATCACCGCTGCAGACGGCAGGTACTCCAGGAGCGTGTCCGTCTGGTCGAAGAAAAACGGCAGCCAGGCTTCGATGCCGGCAGGGGAAAGACCCTGCGTCACGGCGCGGTAAACGGGACTCGCCTGCGGGTCCCCTTCGAAGTGTTCCCGCCAGCGGCTGCGAAACCCGGCAACCGCCTCCGGTGTCGTCGGAAACTCGCGCGCCGGCAGGAGGTGGACCCTTTCGAGGCGCGCTGCGGAGCGTTGGTCGCCAGGATCGAAGCTGCGGATGCTTTCGATCTGGTCGTCGAAAAGATCGAGACGGAACGGTTGCGCCGCACCCGCTGCAAACAGGTCGAGCACGGAACCGCGCACTGCGAATTCGCCGGGACTCAGGACCTGCGTGACGTGCGCATAGCCAGCACCCGCCAGGCGTGCACGCAGTTGCGCGAGATCGATGCGTTCTCCGGTCCCGAGCTCAAAGGCGTGCGAATCGATGAATCGTCGCGGCGGCAGACGGTCGAGCAACGCCGCCCTGGTAGTGACGACCAGGCCGCGCTTGAGCAAGGGCAGCGCGGCGAGCGTGTACAGGCGTTGTGAAACGATGTCCGGATGCGGTGAGAACGGGTCGTAAGGCAGGGTTTCGCGATCGGGAAGCGACAAGAGCGTCTGGCCGGGCCCCGCGAAGAACGCCAGCTCCGCCATCAACCGGTCCGCCTCGCGGCCCGTCGGGGCGACCACCAGCACGGGTGGGGATGCGGGTGCCGCCTCGGCAAGCGCCCAGGCAAGGCTGCTGCCATACAACTCGCCCCATCGGGTTGCCCCGGGAACCGTCGGCAGCACAATCTTGTGGTCGTCGTCGCTCACGCAGCTCCCCGCAGGCAGAACACCCCGTTCCGGGCGTGCCCGGCGGGGTCAGGGAGCGCAGGATACCCGCGCCGGAGCCGGCCGCAAGTCTGGCCGGCCGTGGCCGCTATTTCACGATAACGGCATGCAGGACGCGGTCATTCTCGAAGTACACGGAAAACCGGGGATAGTCCCAGCGGGTGATCGGGGGCTGGCCGACAGTCGCATGGCGCGTGGCTGGCTCACCATAGCGGCCTTGCACCGTGGACATCGTGCTACCCCGTTTCGGGCGTTCGGCTGCGGCTGCGGGGTCGTTGCCTGGCACGCTGAGCGTCTCCGCCCAGGCGGGACCAGTTGCGAACAGCGAAAGCAGCAGCAATGTGCGTACGATAGTCATCGCGATTCCTCCGCCTGGCAGTGTATCACCGGCTGGAAATGTGACGAGAATGCAGAGATAAATCCTTGATAGGCATCCCGAATTTGGCCAATAAACACCGATGCTGACGCCTCTGCCGCTGGGGCTCGGCCTGCGCTACGTGCGCGCCCGCAAGCACCAGTATTTCGTCTCTTTCATCAGCTGGGTCTCGCTCCTCGGCGTGTGCCTCGGCGTTGCCGCCTTGATCACGATCCTGTCGGTCATGAATGGCTTCGAGGGCGAGTTGCGCAGCCGCCTGCTGGCACTCTCTGCTCATGCGACCCTGCCGGCGCCGGCGGGTGTCGCCGCGCTGGAAAACCTGGCGGCCCGCGCAAGAACGCAGGAGGGCGTCGTTGACGCAAAGCCGTTCATCGAGGTGCAGGGCCTGATATCCGATGGGCCGCAACTCGCCGGCGTTGCGCTCAGGGGCATCTCCGCACGGGACTATGAACCCGATGCCGTGTTGCGCACAGCGATGAAGCAGGGCTCGCTCGATGCGCTGGTCGCCGGCAGCGACAATATCGCGCTCGGGCGCGCGCTTGCGATCCAGCTGCAGGTGGACATTGGCGACACGGTGACCGTGCTGCTGCCGCGCATGGATGCCGATGGCGGTCTGACGCCACGCATCGGTGCCTTCAAGGTAGCCGGCCTGTTCGAGATCGGACTGGCAGACCATGACGCCGTCATGGGGTTCGCGGACATCGGGGACGTCGCGAGACTTGCGGGTCCATCCGCAACCGCCGGTGTGCACCTGTTCTTCGCGGATCCTTTCGACGCACCGCGGCTTGCTCCTGCCGTCGCCGCCGCGCTCGGCACGGGCCCCGCGCGCGACTGGACGGTCGATCATGCCGCCTATTTTCGCGCGATCCGGCTCGAGAAGACGATGATGACGGTGATCCTGCTGCTGATCGTTTCAGTCGCAGCATTCAACATTGTTGCCAGCCTCGTCATGGTCGTCGCAGAGAAACGGAGCGACATCGCGATCCTGCGCACCATGGGACTCTCGCGG
Organism: Steroidobacteraceae bacterium; assembly: GCA_032127975.1. Taxonomy (GTDB): domain Bacteria; phylum Pseudomonadota; class Gammaproteobacteria; order Steroidobacterales; family Steroidobacteraceae; genus SCUD01. The sequence continues at coordinate 37,906 of JAQBHG010000061.1, read as the reverse complement.
GCCGGTGTCATCGGCGCCTTTGTCGTGCAGGGCACGGTCATCGGGTGGATCGGCACGCTGGCGGGCGTCGGTCTCGGGGTATTGCTGGCCCTGTACGCCGGGGACATCACGCCGGTTCTGGAGCACTTGTTCGGCTTCCAGATATTCGACGCAGATGTCTACTACATCACGCGCATTCCTTCCGAGCTCCGCGGTTCCGATGTCGCTCTGGTCGCCGGTGCCGCACTCGCATTGACATTCGTATCGACCATTTACCCGGCCCGCAAGGCCGCCGCGACCGAGCCTGCCGAGGCCCTTCGCTATGAGTGATTCATCGCGCGGCCCGGCCGCCTATGCCTGGTGGATCGGTGCACGTTACCTGCGGGCGCGCCGAGACAACCGATTTGTCGGGTTCATCTCGGGAATTTCGATGGCCGGTATCGCGCTTGGCGTCGCTGTGCTGATCGCCGTGCTGTCGGTCATGAACGGATTCGAACGTGACCTGCAGTCCAGGATTCTTGGGGTCGTGTCGCACGCCACGCTGGAAGGCGCCGAGGGCAGGCTCGACGACTGGCGGGAACTGCGCCACCGGACGACCAGCCGGCCCGGAGTCGTGGCAATCGCGCCATTCATCGAAGGACGCGGCATGCTGGTCGCCATGGATCGATCCGCGGCTGTCGAGCTGCGTGCGGTGGAACCCGCGGAGGAGCGCGCCGTATCCAGTCTGCACCGGCACCTCATCGGTGGCGGGCTGGAACATCTGGAACCGGGCGCCTATCGCATCCTGCTGGGGCACACGCTGGCCGCCGAACTGGGCATTTCGATCGGCGACACCGTGCTGGTCGTCATCGCCCAGGGCAACGTGACGCCCGCCGGTGTTGCGCCGCGCATGAGGCGATTCACGGTGGCAGGCCTCATCGATGTCGGCATGTACGAGTACGACCGGGGTCTCGCGCTGCTCAATATCGAGGACGCGCGACGGCTATTCCGGATGGGCGATTCGGTGACGGGATTGCGCTATGCGTTCAGCGATGGTGGTACAGCCGGGCGGCAGATACGCGAGCTCGCAGAAGGTCTTGGCGGCAGCTATCTGGTCAGCGACTGGAGCCGCAGGCACGCAAATTTCTTCCGCTCGATCCAGGTGACCAAGTCAATCATGTTCATCGTCCTGCTGCTGGTCATGGCAGTCGCTGCCTTCAACATCATCTCGACCCTCGTCATGGTCGTGAAGGAGAAGCGATCCGATATCGCAATCCTGCGCACCCTCGGCGGCACGCCGCGAGACATCCTGACGATCTTCATCGTGCAGGGCGCCGCGATCGGGTTGGTCGGGACCGCGGCAGGGATTGCGCTCGGGTTGCTGATCGCGCACAACATCACGGCAATCGTCGGCGGCCTCGAACGCCTGCTGGGCATCACGCTGGTGGATCCGCAGGTCTATTTCATTTCGGAATTGCCCGCGGACGTGCAATCCGGGGACGTGCTGGTCATCGCGGTGACGGCCCTGGTGCTCGGCGTGGCAGCGACCGTCTACCCGGCCTGGCGTGCCGCCGCCACCCAGCCCGCCGACGCTTTGCGGCATGAGGTTTGAGATAAGAGCATGAATGACCCGGTGGTGCTGGCCTGCGAAGGCCTGGTGAAGGAGTTCCGCCAAGGACCCGCGACCGTGCGTGTGCTGCGGGGCGTCAATGCGTCGATTCGCCGCGGTGAACGGCTCGCGGTTGTCGGCGCGTCGGGATCCGGCAAGACGACGCTGTTGCAGCTGCTGGGCGGACTCGACCTGCCGACGAGCGGACGCGTGCTGATCGACGGCCGGGAGATGTCGGCGCTGCCGGACGTCGAGCGCGGCAGGCTGCGGAATATTGCGATGGGATTCGTGTACCAGTTTCACCACCTGTTGCCGGAATTCAGCGCGCTCGAAAATGTTGCCATGCCGCTGCTGATTCGCCGATTGCCGCGTGCCGAGGCCGAGGGCAGGGCGCGGACACTGCTCGCGCGCGTCGGACTCGCGGATCGCCTCACGCATCGTCCTTCCGAGCTTTCCGGTGGCGAGCGCCAGCGTGCGGCGGTCGCGCGCGCGCTGGTGACCGGACCTCGCATCGTGCTCGCGGACGAACCCACCGGGAATCTGGATGGCGCGCACGCGCGGCAGGTCTTCGCGCTGATGATGGAATTGAATCGCGAATTGGGCACCAGTCTCGTGATCGTCACCCACGACACACAGCTGGCGGCGCGCATGGATCGCGTACTCACGCTGGACGACGGATTACTGCTGGAACGCGACGCTTGACGCGCTGACGGGAGCAACGCAGCCGGGCCATGCTCGGCTCTGGCCCCAGACGGACGATCTGCCATGTCCTGGCTCGTGCTGGCCTTCTGCGCCGGGGCCACCACCGTGCATTTCCTCCCCGCGCTGCCGGCACCCGCCGGTCTGGCGGCATGCCTGATCGCGGGCGTGCTGGCATGGCGGCGATGGCCTGCGGTGGCGGCGCTGCTATTCGGGCTTGCATGGACCGCAATCGGCGCGCACCAGAAGCTTGAGCAAGACTGGCCCTGCGCGCGCGATCGCGAGGTCGCGGAACTGCAGGGCGTCGTGAGTGCGCCGGCAACGGAACGGGCAGGGCGGGTGGAATTCGACTTGCGCCTGACAGGGCAAACCGGATCCGGTGCGCCCGCGCTTCTGCGGCTCAGCTGGTATGAGGCAGGCACCATTCCGCTGCCGGGCCAGCACTGGCGCATGAGTGCTCGACTTCGCTGCCGCAATGGCTTCTCGAACCCGGGAACGCCGGACCGGGAACTCGAGCTGTTACGAGAAGGCATTGGTGCCACCGGCTACATCGCGAGCGGCTCCAGGCCGGTCCTGGTCGCTGACCGGCCATGGGAATACCCGGTCCAGCGATTGCGTGCGCGCATAGCCGCCGAAATCAGTGCATCAGTGTCATCGGGTGCTTCCGCAGCCGTGTTGCAGGGCCTTTCGGTTGGCGCGCGCGGCAATATTCCGCAAGACCTTTGGGAGGCATTTGCCGCCACCGGAGTCGCGCACCTGATAGCCATATCGGGGCTGCACGTGACGGGATTCGCCGTGTTCGTGCTCTTCCTGCTGCGCGCCGCGTGGCGCCTGTGGGCCGATCCGCGGCGCGGCAGGACCGGTATCGAGATGGCGGTCGTGGTAGTCGCCACCATCGCCTATGCCGCGCTCGCAGGATCATCGCTGCCGACGCTGCGGACACTCGTGATGGTCGCAATTGTGGCGTGGCAGCGTGTCCTGCGGCGCGCGCTGCCTGTGCACGCGGTATTGGCGCTTGCGGCCATTCTGCTCGTTGCGGCCGACCCGCTTGCCCTGGCTTCGGCGGGTTTCTGGCTTTCATTCGTGGCGACTGCCGCCCTGTTGACGCTGATCGACGCGGGCCCGGGATGGCTGGGCCGCATGGCGACCTTTCTGCGCGCGCAAGCGGCAATCCTGCTGTTGCTGACACCGGTGCTGGCCGTTGCTTTCGGCAGGGTCTCATTGATTGCACCGCTCGCAAATGCCATCGCGGTGCCGGTCTTCAGCTTTGTGCTGCTGCCTGTAATCCTCTTAGCCACGGCGCTCACCGCGCCCTCGCCCGGGAGCGCCGCAATCATCTGGCAGGCGCTCGCGGCCGGCCTTGATGCTTGCTGGCCGTGGTTCATCGCGGCAGGCCGCCTGAAATTTGCCACCTGGTGGCCAGCCGCCCAACCATTGGCGCTCGTCGTCACGGCCGGCGCAACAGCGCTGATCGCCTTGCTGATTCCGTTGCGCGGTCTGCGCGTCGCCGCTGCGGTGATGCTCATCGCAGTCGTGCTGGGCAGCGCTCCGCGGCCGGATGCGAATGCATGGTCGCTGACCGTGCTCGACGTCGGTCAGGGTCTTGCGAGCGTCGTGCAGACGCACAATCACGTCCTGGTCTTTGACTCAGGTCCGCGTTGGCGCACCGGCGTATCGGCTGCACGTGTGTCGCTGCTGCCCTGGTTGCGCGCCCGGGGGATTCGCCGCATTGACCGGCTCGTGCTGAGTCATGACGACAACGATCACACGGGCGGCGCGGGTCTGCTGCGCGACTCATTTCCGATCGGTGTGCTCGTCGCCGGTCCCGGCGTGCGGACCATGGGATCCGCTGTGCCTTGCCGGCGCGGCGACGGCTGGTCGTGGGACGGCGTCGCATTCGAAGTGCTGCATCCGTCCGAACGAACGCACAGCCGGGACAACGACAGTTCCTGCGCGATACGAATCACCGGGGCCGGTGGCAGCGCACTGCTGTTGGCCGATCCGGAGGCCGATGCGGAGGACGAGATGCTGTCGCAAGTGCTGGCGGCGGACGTGGTGCTGGTGCCGCACCATGGCAGCCGTACCTCATCAGGGCCGCGACTCATTGCTGCCGTCGGCGCGCGCCTCGGCGTCGTCTCCACTGGCTTCGGAAATCGCTGGAATCTGCCCGATGCGCATGTCATCTCGCGATGGCGCGCCGCCGGCGCGATGGTGCTGAACACGGCGGATGTCGGCGCCGTCACCGTGAATTTCACGGCCGCGCCGGGCGGGATCGATCTGCGGGCGCACCGGCTGGAGTCCCGGCGCTGGTGGCGCAGGCCAGCGTCCCGTTGAACGGGCAGGGCATCGATACAGCGGTCACGGTATCATGCCGCCGCATGTGGGAAATCATCGTTGCCGGCGGCCCTGTGATGGTCCCGATCATCCTGTGCTCGGTGGTCGCGGTCGCCATCGTCGTCGAGCGTCTGTGGACGCTGCAGCGCAAGCGCGTCATTCCGCGCGAACTGACCGATCGTGTCTGGAAACTGGTTGAGACCAGGACGCTGAATGAGCGCCACATCGAGGCGCTTGCGCGCAATTCCCCGCTTGGCCGGGTGCTCGCCGCGGGTCTTGCGAACCGTAACCACGGGCGCGACATCATGAAGGAGCAGATCGAGGACACTGGACGGCACGTAGTCCATGAACTCGAGCGCTTCCTGAACACGCTCGGCACAATCGCCGCGATGTCGCCGCTGCTCGGACTGCTCGGCACTGTGACCGGAATGATTTCAGCCTTCAATGCGATCACGGAGGCCGGCGTCGGCGACCCGCGCGCGCTTTCAGGCGGCATCGGCGAGGCATTGATCACGACGGCGGCCGGCCTGATCGTCGCGATCCCCGCACTATTCGCCTTTCGCTACCTGCGTGGAGTGGTTGATGCGCTGGTCGTCGACATGGAAAAGGAGGCGACCCGCCTGGTGCAGGCCTTCGATCGCTCCGGCGCACATTCACAGGCGCCCGGGCGGCGACGCGAAGCGGCGTCATGAGACTGGGCTCTGCGCGGCGCGACGACCCTGAGCTGAACATGACGTCGCTGATCGACGTGGTACTGCTGCTCGTGATCTTTTTCATGCTGGCGACCACGTTCGTGAAAGAAGGGCGGTTGCGCGTCGAACTACCGGAAGCAGATGCCGCCAGGGCCGACGCACCCCTCGATCCACTCGTCATTACGATCACGGCCCAGGGCGGCTATCGCGTCAACGAGCGCACGCTCGTCAACAATTCGCGCGAGACCCTGAGGGCCACATTGCGGAAAGTGGCCGGCGGCGAGACCGCGCGTCCGGTGACCATCCGCGCCGATGCACGCGCGACCCACCAGTCCGTCGTGACCGCGATGGATGTGGCTGCCCGCCTTGGCTTCACGCAGGTCAACATTGCAACAATCAGTCAGCAAGCGGAAGAATGACCGCAACCTGCCGCCGCTGAATGTCAGCGGCCTCAGGATCTACGCGCGGCTCATGGCCTACGCCAGGCCGCACTGGCCGATGTTCCTGCTGGGCGTCATCGGCATGGTGATGTTCGCGGCAGTCGACACCGGCCTCGCCTGGCTCGTCAAGCAGTTCCTGGACGGCGCCTTTGTCGAACGCGACCAGCGGGTGCTGCTCCTGGTGCCGGGCGGCATCATCGTGCTGTTCACCATCCGCGGCATCGGCGATTTTCTTGCGGTCTTTGCGCCCGGCTGGGTCGGCCGGCACGTCATCAAGGCGATGCGGCGCGATGTATTCGTCCGCTACCTGCAATTGCCGACCGCGTTTTTCGACCGCAACGGCGTGGCTCAACTGCTGTCCCGCCTGACCTACAACATCGAGCTGGTCGCGGAGGCCGCGACCACGGCAGTCACGTCGCTGATCCGCGACAGCCTGACGATTGCCGGACTGCTCGGCTGGTTGTTTTACCTGAACTGGCGGCTGACAGCCTTCGCACTGGCGGTCGCGCCGTTGATCATCGGCCTGATGCGGGTGACCAGCCGGCTGTTCAGGCGTTACAGCATGCGGATCCAGGCCTCGATGGGTGATGTTACGCGCGTGACCAAGGAGGCACTCGAAAGCCACCGGATGATCAAGGTGTTCAATGCGCAGCCGCAGCAGCATGGTGCATTCGAGCAGGTCAATGAACGCAATCGCACGAGTTTCATGAAGCTCGTGGCGGTCAAGGCAGTGTCGAGTCCGGTGGTGCAGGTGATAGCGGCATTCGGCCTGGCGGCCGTCATGTACGTCGCGATCCGTGACGTGCTGGAGAAAGGCCTGTCGGTCGGCGAGTTCACCTCGTTCCTGACGGCATTGCTGCTGATCACGGCTCCGTTGCGACGGCTGGTCAGCGTGGTCGGCCCGCTGCAGCAGGGTATTGCCGCGGGTCAAAGCGTGTTCGAGATCCTGGACACGAGCGTAGAGGACCAGGGCGGGTCCCGCGGCATTGTGCATGCGCGAGGCGAAATCGAGTTTCGCGGCGTCAATTTCACCTATGACGTGGAAAAAGGCAGCGTGCTGAGGGATATCAGCTTCAGGGTGGCGCCCGGCGAAACGGTCGCGATCGTCGGACGATCCGGCAGCGGAAAATCGACCCTGGTGAGCCTGCTGCCGAGATTCTACGACCCCGATTCGGGACAGGTGCTGCTCGATGGAATCGGCTTGCGCGAGTACCGGCTGCAGGACCTGCGCAACCAACTCTCGCTTGTCAGCCAGGAGGTCATGCTGGTCGCCGACACGATCCGCAACAATATTGCCTTCAGTGCGCCGGCTGCCGATGCCGCTGCTGTCGAGCGCGCAGCCCGTGCCGCACACGTCCTGGACTTTGCGGACGACTTGCCGGACGGTCTCGACACCGAGATTGGCGAGCGCGGCGCGCTCCTGTCCGGTGGCCAGCGCCAGCGCGTCGCAATTGCCAGGGCGCTCTTGAAGGATGCGCCGGTCCTGATCCTGGACGAGGCGACATCGGCGCTCGACTCTGAATCGGAAAGGACGGTGCAGGAGGCGCTTGCGGAACTCCTGCGCGGCCGCACGACACTGGTCATCGCCCATCGCTTGTCCACCATTGAGAATGCCGACCGCATCATCGTGCTCGACGAAGGCCGCATCATCGAGTCGGGTACTCACGGCGAACTGCTGGCAGCCGGCAGCGTCTATGCGGCGCTGCACCGGATGCAGTTCAACGTCTAGGCATCGTCGCGATGCATGAATGGCTGATCGATACCTGGTACGGAGGCGGGCGACGCGGTGCCTGGTTGCAGCCGATGTCCTGGCTGTTTTCGGCGCTGACCGGGCTGCGACGATTCGCGTACCGGCACGGCCTGTTGCCGAGTTACCGCTCGCGGCGACCTGTGGTGGTAGTCGGCAATCTGACTGTCGGCGGCACCGGCAAGACGCCACTCGTCCTCTGGCTTGCCGGCAAGCTTGCAACGCGGGGTCTTCGCGTAGGCATCGCGAGTCGTGGCTATCGCGGCGCGGGTGGGCCGGCCAGGCTGGTGACAGCAGCCGATGATGCGAAGTCGGCCGGCGACGAGGCCGTCCTGCTGCATCGGCGCCTTGGACAACCCGTGGCGATCGCCGCCCGGCGCGCCGGGGCCGTGCGGCTGCTGGAGCCGATCTGCGACCTGATAATCGCCGACGATGGCCTGCAGCACTACGCGCTCCAGCGTGACCTGGAAATTGCGGTGGTTGACGGCGTCCGTGGGCTCGGCAATGGACGGCTGTTGCCGGCCGGCCCGCTGCGCGAGGCGCGTGCCCGCCTCGACGAAGTGGACACCGTCGTCGTGAACGGCGCCGGGTTCACGTGGCCCGGTGCAGTTTCGATGACGCTTGTGCCGGTCGCGGTCGTTGCTCTCGATGGCGGCGAGCGGCGGCCAATCGAAGCGTTCGCGGGCCAGAATGTCCGTGCGCTTGCCGCGATCGGCAATCCAGCGCGGTTCTTTGCAATGCTGCGTGGGCACGGATTGAGGCTTGATGAGCACCCGCTGCCTGATCACGCCGCGATCCCGCCCGCCGTGCTCTCAGGCGGGGGCGGGCAGGTAGTGCTGATGACCGAGAAGGATGCCGTAAAATGCCCGGACGGCGGCCTCCGGCATGCCTGGTACGTAGAAGTTGATGCGCACATTGAAGACGCTGCGGCGGCTGCATTGATTGAGCGCATCGTGCGACTTGCTCGAGAACGAAACCTGGGAGCGTGATCCCGTGGATGACAAGCTGATCGACATCCTGGCCTGCCCGGTCTGCAAGGGTCCATTGCAATGGATCCGCGAATCACGCGAACTCCTCTGTCGTGCCGATCGGCTCGCCTACCCGGTGCGCGACGACATCCCCGTGATGCTCCCGGACGAGGCACGCCGCCTTTCGTCGGACGACCCCGCGCTCGCGGGGCGCTGAATGTTTCGCGTCGCGATTCCCGCCCGGTTTGCCTCGACGCGCCTGCCCGCAAAGGTACTCGCTGCAATTGCCGGCAAGCCGATGATCGAGCATGTGCATCAACTCGCATCGCGTTCTGGCGCCCGGGAGGTCGTCGTCGCGACCGACGATGAGCGTGTCCGCGCCGCTTGTGCGGCATTCGGCGCCCAGGTCGAGCTGACCTCGATTGATCACCAGACCGGGACCGACCGGATAGCCGAGTTGGCGCGACGCCGGGGCTGGGCGGGTGAATCAATCGTCGTCAACGTGCAGGCGGATGAGCCGCTGTTGCCGCCCGCGTTGATCGATCAGGTCGCGGGATTGCTGGCCGGAGAAGCTGACGCCGACATCGCGACACTGTGGACGCCGATCACGACCATCGAGAGTTATCTCGATCCGAATGTAGTGAAAGTCGTGGTCGGAGACGACGGGCACGCCTTGTATTTCAGCCGGGCGCCAATTCCATGGAATCGTGATGCGGCACCGGGCGGTCTCGCTAGTCAGCAGGCGTACCGGGGCTCAAGGCGGCACATCGGGATCTATGCCTATCGGCTGGCTGCACTGCAGCGCCTGGCGGAATCGGCGCCATCGGCGCTGGAACAGCTTGAGCGCCTCGAGCAGCTGCGGGCGCTGGAGATGGGGCTCAGGATCGCGGTCGGAGAAGCCTGCGAGACGCCAGGACCTTGCGTGGATACGGCGTCCGATCTTGCAGAGGTCGAGCGCCAGATGGCCCTGCGCCGCCGCCCATGAATCACGCCGCCGCAAGCGTCGAGCCCTTTTACGCCGTCGAGATCAACCGGCTTGCCAACGAGCGGTCACGCCACGGCCAGCCGGTCATACACATGGAAGTCGGGCAGCCCTCGGCAGGCGCGCCACGCGCGGCGATCGAAGCGGGTCATCGTGCCCTGACCGGTGCGGATCAGGGCTACTGGGAGAGCAGCGCACTGAAGGAGCGGATCGCCGCACTTTACGGTCAACGATACGATCTCGGTCCAGGTTGCTCACGTGTCATGCTGACCGTCGGCGCGTCGGGAGCCCTGGTCCTGTCACTCGCCTTGATGTTCGAGCACGGAGCGCGCGTAGCACTCGCACGACCGGGCTATCCCGCGCACCGCAATGTGCTGCGTGCACTCGGGCTGCGGCCAGTGGAGCTTGATTGCGGACCGGAAACGCGATTCCAGCCGACCGCTGCCATGATTGCGGCGCTCGATCCGGCTCCCGCGGGTCTGATACTTACAAGCCCATCGAACCCGACCGGGACGATGCTTGAGCGCAGCGAACTGCAGCAGCTTGCCGGCGTGTGCAGGGCGCGCGGCATCCAGATCATTTCCGATGAAACCTACCATGGCATCACCTTCGGTCGGCGCGCCCATTCCATGCTCGAGTTCGAGGACGACGCTGTCGTGGTCAACAGTTTTTCGAAGTACTGGTGCATGACCGGATGGCGGCTAGGCTGGGCGGTGGTTCCCGAGAGACTCATTGACGCCATGAATCGCTACTCCGCCAACCTGTTCCTGGCACCGCCGACGCTCGCGCAGCACGTCGCACTCGCCGCGATGGATGAACAGCCGGAACTTGACGCGCATGTTGCGACCTATGCGAAGAATCGCGAGTTGCTCATGTCCGCGCTGCCGGGACTCGGCGTGACGCGCATGGCGCCGGTTGACGGCGCTTTCTACGTCTATGCGGATGTCTCGCACCTGACCCGTGATTCGCTCGCGTGGTGCAGGACACTCCTCGAGGCCACGGGCGTCGCGCTGAACACCGGACGCGACTTCGACACGGTGCATGGCGGAAACTTCATCCGGCTGTCATTCGCGGTTTCAACACCCGAAATATTGAAAGCGCTCGACCTGCTAGGCGGCTGGCTGCGTCGCCGGGGCGAGGCATGACGCGCCGCGTCCTTTTCGTATGCCTCGGTAATATCTGCCGCTCGCCGACGGCGGAGGCGGTATTCCGCGACCTGCTGCGGCGCGAAGCATCCGGACTTGCCATCGAGGCAGATTCGGCTGGCACGCAGGCGTATCACGTGGGCTCGCCGCCCGATGCGCGCGCCGTCGCCGCGGCGCGTCGCCGCGGCATCGACATGAGCGAGCTGCGGGCGCGGATTGTCGAGGCGGCGGATTTCGAGCGCTTCGACTTGTTGCTGGCGATGGATGAGCAGAACTACCGGGAACTTCTTGGGATGGCGCCGCGTGAACGCCGCGATCGCGTCCGCCTGTTTCTGGAGTATGCCCCGGACCTGGGACGCCGCGAGGTCCCCGATCCCTATTACGGCGGGGCGACCGGATTTGAAGACGTCCTCGACCTGGTCGAAGAGGCAGGGCGCGGCCTGCTGGCCGCGCTCGCCGCCTCACGCTGAGTCATTCCTTCGGCCCGAAATGTTGACCCTCGCCGGGGGTTGACGACCAGACCGTATAGGTCTGAGACGATCGCGGCTCGCCACTCGATGGTGGCGCGGGCGTGGCTGGTGCGGCCGATTGCTGCGGCGGAGCTTCGCTAGTCCGGGTCTCGGTGGGCGCGGCCGGCGACGGCATCGGCTCAGGAGAGTCGCGCCAGACTGGTTGCTCGACTGGCAGCGGAACGGACTCGTGCGGCGCTTCGACCGCCGGGGCGCCGTTGTGATCCTGCGTTGGTGGCGAGGCATTTTCCGCGCCACGCTCATCCTGGCGCGTATCGCGATTGCCCCCGCGCCCGCGGCGCCGGCGACGCCGGCGGCGTGGCTCGCCTTCGGAAATGGCCTGATCCGGCCGGCTGTCAACCGGCGCAGGCGCAGGCGGCCGGGCATCGACCGGCCTGTCCCGGACCCGCTCGGGATCAGATCGCTGCGGGTCCGCGCGATTCCGGCCACCCTGCGGGCCCGCTTCCTGGCCGCGGGCGCGGTTGCGGTCGCGGTTTCGGTCGCGGTCGTGATTGCGGTCCTTGTCGCGATCCCGATCGCGGTCCTTGGGGTGGCGATGCTCGGCTCGCTGGCGATGTTCATTGCGATCGCGCCGGTGACTGCTGCGCGCCTCACCGCGATCACGCGAGTGCCGGATTTCGCGCGGTTCCTGGCGACGTTGGCCATTTCCGCCCGGGGAACTTCCTGCCGCTGCGGCTTGCCCGCCGTTGCCCCGGAAGAGGTAAATCAATCGTGACCAGAAACCAGCGCCTGCTGGAGGCCCCGGCGTTGCGGCAACCGGCATCGGCGCCGGGGCCGCGGGAGCAATCGTCTGCACGGCCGGAGGCGCAGTTGCCGGGCGCTTTTCCGCCTCGGTCTTGAAGTCGATTTCAACCGCTGGCTGACCGGCCATCTGATAGCTGGTCACGGTGTTCTCGGGCAGCGTCAGTTCGTCCTCGCGCACGCGCCGGATCGAATAGTTCGGGGTCTGCATGTTCGGGTCGGGCACCAGCACGATGTCGGTGGAGGTGTGGCTCTCGAGTTGATTGAGCCACTCCCGCTTCTCATTTATCAGGAATGTCGTGACGTCTACCGGCAGCTGGGCCACGACCCGCGTCGTGTGATCCTTTCGCACTTCTTCCCCGATCAGGCGGAGCAGGGCGAGTGCCATGGACTCGACACTGCGAATCGTGCCCATGCCGCTGCAGCGCGGACAGGGCAAGTGGGTAGATTCGCCGAGCGACGGCCGCAGGCGCTGGCGGGACATTTCCATCAGTCCGAAGCGGGAGATCCGGCCGAGCTGGATCCGCGCCCGATCCGCGCGCACGGCTTCCCGGAGCCGGTCTTCGACCGCCTGCTGGTTCTTTTTCGATTCCATGTCGATGAAGTCGATCACGATCAGGCCACCCAGGTCGCGGATGCGCAGCTGGCGCGCAATTTCCTCGGCAGCTTCCAGGTTCGTATTGCAGGCGGTCGTTTCGATATCCGCACCGCGCGTCGCGCGCGCGGAATTGATGTCGATGGAAACCAGGGCTTCGGTGTAGTCGATCACGACACTGCCGCCCGAAGGCAGTGTGACAGTATGCGAATGGGCTGACTCGATCTGGCTTTCGATCTGGTAGCGCGTGAATAGCGGCACGTCGTCCGTGTAGAGCTTCAGCTGCCGCATCGCATCCGGGGTCTGGAATCGCTGGACGTACTCAACGGCACGCTGGTAGGCGGCAGATTCGTCGATCAGCACTTCGCCGATCTCGTCGGAAAGGTAATCACGCAGTGCGCGCGTGACGGCGTCGCTTTCCTGGTAGACGAGGAATGGCGCCGGTCTTTCACCGGCCGCGGACACGATCGCGTCCCAGTTTGCGCGAAGCGTTTCCAGATCCCACTGCAATTCCTCTGGTGCGCGCCCGACACCCGCGGTCCTGACGATGGTTCCCATGCCATCGGGCAGGCGCAGTTGCTCGAGGGAGTCACGCGTGACGTCGCGTTCTTCGCCCTCGATGCGTCTCGACACGCCGCCGGCGCGCGGGTTGTTAGGCATCAGCACCAGGAAGCGCCCGGCCAGGCTGATATAGGTCGTGAGGGCGGCGCCCTTGTTGCCGCGCTCGTCCTTTTCAACCTGGACCAGCAGTTCCTGGCCTTCCTGCAGGACATCGCGGATGTTGAAGCGCGCACCCGGCGCTGGCTGGAAACGGTAGTACTCGCGCGCGACTTCCTTCAGCGGCAGGAATCCCTGGCGCGCCGAGCCGTATTCGACGAATGCCGCTTCAAGGCTCTGTTCGACGCGTGTGATGCGCGCCTTGTAGATATTGCCTTTCTTCTGCTCGCGTGACGGAATCTCGATGGACAGGTCGTAGAGCTTCTGGCCGTCAACCAGGGCTACGCGCAACTCCTCTTGTTGGGTTGCGTTGATCAGCATTCTTTTCATGTGCCCCTTCCGAGGTACTGGGGGCCGCGCGGCTGGCAATGTCACGTAGGAGCACGAGAGGTAACTCATCGATCCGCAGGCGTGGACTGCAGGCGCGCACGAGCTGGCCGCGGCGCAAGGCCGCCTGGCCGATTCCGATTGCATGCTGCATTGATGTCGACACGCGCGGGAACGTCACATCCGAGCGAACGGCCGGCGATGGTCTGGGTCTTCCAGACCAACTAACATGCGGCCGGCCCGGCGCGACACCACCGGAGAACCGGGAGTCGAGGGGGAGGGACCGCGTACCGGTCAGCGGCCACGTCCCGATTCGAGGAACCTGCGCCGTAAGACCTGAAACTCGCGTCTAACATATCAGCAATGCTTTCGGAAAATCAATACTTTAGGAAACCTCGGTGAGTGACGACGGAGGATCCGCGGGCCGCGTGCGGAAGATCCTCGCCGGGCCGGCGGGGGACGGTCAGCGGCTGGACAATTTCCTGCTGCGGGAGCTCAAGGGCGTGCCCCGCAGCCGTGTCTACCGCCTGTTGCGGCGGGGGGAAGTCCGCGTCAATGGCGGCCGCGCCAGGCCGGAATACCGGCTCGCCGCCGATGATCTGGTACGGCTGCCACCACTCCGGGAAGCGTCACCTGGCGCGGAGACGCCCGCACGCGTCCCGGATTCGCTGCAGGCAGTGGTGCGTGACGCCCTGATTCACGAGGACGAACGTATCCTCGCATTCAACAAACCCGCGGGCCTCGCGGTTCACGGCGGATCCGGGCTCTCGTTCGGCCTGATCGAAGCATTACGGGCCTTGCGTCCCGATGAGCCGCTGGAACTGGCCCATCGTCTCGATCGCGACACCAGCGGCTGCCTGCTTGTCGCGCGGACACGCGCTGCGTTGCGGGAAGTCCACGCGCTCCTACGAGAAGGCCAGGTCGAAAAGCACTACACGGCGCTGGTGGCAGGCCATTGGCAGCTTGGCCGCAAGAAGATCGACGCTCCGGTACTGACACATGCCCGCCAGGGAGGCGAGCGAATGGTCCGCGTCCACGCCGAGGGCAAGCAGGCGGTGTCGATCTTCGATCCACGGGAGCACTATCGCGATCTTGCTTCCCTGATGGATGTCGAAATCCACACCGGGCGCACGCACCAGATTCGCGTGCATGCGGCATTTGCGGGGCATCCGGTCGCGGGGGACGAGAAATACGGCCTGCGGGAGTTCAATAGGCGCATGCGTGACTTCGGCCTGCGCCGCATGTTCCTGCATTCGTCCGTCATCGCATTCCGATGGGCAGGATCGAAGCAACGGGTTGTGATCAAGGTTGGCCTGCCCGAGGACCTTGCCAGGGTCCTGGCCGGCTTGCCGCGGAAGGTGGTCGCTCAGGATTGAGGCTGGGCGAGCGGATCGAGTCCTGCGTGGCGCAACGCGCCCGCAACCCAGATCATCGGCAAGCCGATCAATGCGGTCGGATCGCTGCCATCAATGCCTTCGAACAGCGCAATGCCAAGCCCTTCGCAGCGAAAACCACCAGCGCAGTCGTATGGGCGATCCCGCTTCACATAGCTGTCGATCTCTTCGGCACTCAGCAATCGGAAACGAACAACCGTCCGGTCGACATGCTGGCTGACGGTGGCAGATTGGCCTCGCGCGAGGACCGCGGCGGTGAAAAACGTCGCCGAGCGGCCGCTGCAAAGAGCAAGCTGCGCGCGGCAGCGCTCTGCGTCGCCCGGTTTTTCCAGGATCCGGCCGTCGCAATCGGCGACCTGGTCGGATCCCAGCACCCAGGCATCCGGGTGCGCTGATGAGACAGCCCGGGCCTTGGCAAGCGCCAGCCGCGCCGCCCGCGCTGCCGCTGACTCGCCCGCGATCAGTCTTTCGTCGACCCCCGGCGCCACCACTTGAAAGGGGCAGCCGAGACGTTCCAGGAGCGCACGGCGATAGCGGGACGTGGATGCAAGAATGAGTGGGGCCGGCATGGGATCAGTGCTTTAAAAACAAGGATTTGCGCGGGAAAGTTTTTTGACACCCCTACCCGGGCTCACTATGATACCGCCCCCATGGCTCAGGCCTCGCAGGAGCTGCTGGACACATTGAACCTGGCCGCGGCGGCGACGGTCGTGGAGCGTGAATTCCGCCTGGCCGACTTCACGCGACTGGTGGACCGGCTGGCGACAGCGGACGGCGTGGCCGTAGCGCGCATGGCATTGTGCACCGCGGGTGGCGTACCGACCGGGGAGCTCCAAGTTCGCGCCGAGGCCCTGTTGACCTGCGAGCGCTGCCTCCGACCGATGCGCCGGAAACTGCGGTCCACTTCGCAGCTCGCGTTCGTGGAGAGTGAGGACACGCCGGCTCCGGCGGATCATGAGGCGATCCCCGGTGATCCCCGGCGCGTCGACCTGGCCGGCCTGGTAGAGGATGAATTGCTGTTGTCACTGCCGTTGATCGCGATCCACGGCAAGGGCGAAGAATGCACACCACTGGCGTCGCTGGTATCGGGCGGCGCGGGCGAGGGGTCGTCTTCCCAGGAGACGCGCCGGCCATTCGCCGGGTTGAAGGAATTGCTGAAACACTGAACCGGAGATGATGTCCCATGCCCGTACAAAAAAGCCGCAAATCGCCTTCCAAGCGCGGCATGCACCGCTCGCACGATCGGCTCACGAAGCCGGCGCTGTCCAAGGATCCGACGACCGGCGAGACGCACCTGCGTCATCGCATCAGCCGCGACGGCTTCTATCGCGGCCGCAAGGTCATTGAAACGCCTGCCGGGGAAACCGGCGAGGAATGACCCGGGTTCCTGCCAGGGGCAAAGAACGCCGATGGTGAACCGATACTCGCGCGTGGCCGGCACTGGCAGCTACCTGCCGGAAAAAGTGCTGACAAACGCGGATCTTGAAAAGCTCGTCGATACGACCGACGAGTGGATCCGCACGCGCACGGGAATCGAGCGGCGGCACATCGCAGCTGACATTGAGACTTGTTCGTCGATGGCCGAGCATGCATCGCGGCGCGCGTTGAAGGCAGCCGGCCAGACACCGGCGGACGTCGACTTGATCGTGGTCGGGACCACCACGCCGGACCTTATATTTCCAAACACCGGCACGCTGCTGCAGCAGCGTCTCGACATTCACGGCTGTCCGGCATTTTCCCTCGAAGCTGCATGCAGCGGATTCATCTACGCGCTTTCGATCGCCGACAAGTACGTCAGGCTCGGCGAGGCAAAATGCGCGCTCGTCGTGGGTGCGGAATGCCTGTCGCGCATCACCGACTGGACTGACCGCGCGACCGCCGTGCTGTTTGGCGATGGCGCAGGCGCCGTCGTTCTGACCCCGGCAGACGAACCGGGGATCATCGGCACGCACCTGCACTCCGACGGCCGCTACAAGGACCTGCTTTATTTTCCCTACGGGGTCTCGAGCGGGTTCGACGAGCTGCGCAGCGGCAAAAAGGCCGGCATCACGATGCTTGGCAATGAGGTCTTCAAGGTCGCGGTGCGCACGCTGTCGCGGCTGGTGGACGAAACGCTTGCGAAGAATGGCGTCGAGCGCAGCCAGATCGACTGGCTGATCCCGCACCAGGCCAACCTGCGCATCATCCAGTCAGCCGCCGACAAGCTCGGGCTGCCGATGGAGAAGGTTGTCGTGACGGTGCAGGATCACGGCAACACGTCGACCGCCTCGATCCCGCTCGCGCTCGATACTGCGGTCCGGGATGGCCGGATCCATCGCGGCCAAACGCTGCTGCTGGAGACCTTTGGCGGTGGTTTCACCTGGGGCTCGGCGCTCATTCGCTATTGACGCGAAACCCGCGACTTTCAGCGTGGTCCAATTCTGTATGACCCGGATGCGAATCATTGTATCGAAGCAGGCGTTGCTGGCAGGAGCATCGCTGCTCGTCCTTTCAGGAACGCTTGCGCAGGCCGAGAGTTTTCCATTGCCGGCACGCGGCAACGACCTGATCGGGGAAACGCGCACGACCGAGACCGCCCAGCACGACACGCTTCTCGACCTCGCGCGCACGCATGGCCTCGGTTACGAGGAAATTGCCAACGCGAATCCGGGCGTGGACATCTGGCTGCCCGGGGCCGGCACCGCGATTGTGCTGCCGAAAGGGCGGCTGCTGCCGCAGGCGCCGCGTGAAGGCATCGTCATCAACCTGCCGGAACACCGGCTCTACTGGTTTCCGCCGCCAGTCGCGGGCGAGCAGCCGCTTGTGTGGACGTTTCCGGTCAGCATCGGAAAGATGGACTGGCACACGCCGCTCGGCTCGACGCGTGTGGTGAGCAAAATCAAGGATCCAACGTGGACACCGCCGCCATCAGTGCGGGAGGAGCACGCGCGCCACGGGGACATACTGCCGGCCGTCGTGCCGGCGGGACCCGACAATCCGCTGGGGCGATTTGCGATGCGGCTCGGAATCCCCGGCGGTGCCTACCTGATTCACGGCACCAATCGCCCGGCGGGTGTCGGCATGCAGGTCACGCATGGCTGCATGAGGCTGTACCCGGAGGACATCGAGCGCCTGTTTGGGATGGTCCCGGTCAACACGCCGGTGCTGATCGTCAATCAGCCCTATAAATGGGGCTGGCACGACGGTGAACTCCTGATCGAAGTGCATCCGCCGCTCAAGGAAGACGCCGTCGAGCCTCCGACGCTGACCGACCTGACGAAGCTGATCGTCGATGCCACGCGCTCGCAGCCGCTCGCGATCGACTGGGGCAGCGCCGAACGGGTCTGGCGCGAGGCGCGCGGCGTACCGGCCGCGGTTTCGCTGCGAGGGGCGGGGACCACGGCCAGCGTTTCCACCGTGGCCCCCTGAAACGAAAAAACCCCGCAGCGTTGCCGCCGCGGGGCTCTTGATCGTCTGAGTCTGGTGTCGATTACTTCGACATTGACTTCTGGAACATGCGATCCATCTTCGCGGTGTTCGCGTCACAGCACTGCTGTGCGGCCTGCGCCGCAGACAGGGCCTGATTGGCCGAGTTCTGCGCCGAGGTGGCAGCCTGCTGTGCGGCGGCTGCGGCACGGCTCGCGCCATCCGCCGCAGACTTCACGCCATCCATGTCACCGGACAGCCGGGAGACCTGGGACTTGAGCGAGTCCACTTCCGCCTGCAAGGGCTTCAGATCGGTGCAGCCTGCGCCGAGCGCGATAACGGCGGCAGCGACGCCCACCTTCAGGATATTGATCATGAGATTGTTCTCCAATTTGTTGCATGGAACGTAACAACCCGCTTGCGCGGTTGCACGGTGGCCGGCGTTCCTTCCCGACCGCTCGGTTGACACTGCGCATCGTAACTTATCAGCGGATTCCGTTAAAGCACTTATGTCCTGTCGCCGGTGAGCGACAAGGCAATCCTTGTGAGTTGCTAGGCGCGCGCATCGCGTGATTCTCTGCATTCGCGCGCGTCAGCAACTGCGCCTGTTTGCGCTCTCGGTCGGGCGAAGGTCATCGCGATGCGCCATTGTTCAGATCGGTTTCAGGTTGCGCCTTGCATCGCAGGGGTGTCTGTTCGATACCGCACCTGGTTTGGACATCCGGCCTTGCATCGCTGCGCGATCTTGAATCGATTCGGGTTGCACCCGGCGCGGGGCGTGGCCTGGTGTGGATTCCGGGCGGGCAGTTTGAACGAGTGCTTGCCAGCCACCCCAACCTGTATATAATCACAGCTACTGGTCATTCATACAGGTGTGCCATGACGGACCTCACGCCCCGCCAGCGCCAGATCCTCGAGTTCATCCAGGAGTCCATTGCCGGCCAAGGAATGCCGCCCACCCGCGCGGAGATCGCCCAGGCGCTCGGCTTCCGTTCCCCCAATGCCGCCGAAGAGCATCTGCGCGCGCTGCAGCGCAAGGGCGCCATTTCCCTGATCGCCGGTGCTTCGCGGGGCATCGTGCTGAAGGACGCGCTGCGCGAGCAACTCGGCCTGCCGCTCATCGGCCGGGTGGCCGCCGGCCGGCCCATCCTGGCCGAGGAACACATCGAAGGCCGCTTCCAGATCGATCCGCAACTGTTCAGCCCGCGCCCGCATTACCTGCTGCGGGTCAGCGGCATGAGCATGCGCGATGTCGGCATTCTCGATGGCGACCTGGTCGCGGTACACCGCTCACCCGATGTCCGCAATCGGCAGATCATCGTGGCGCGGCTGGAAAACGAAGTGACGGTCAAACGTTATCGCCAGGAAGGCACGGTGGTCTGGCTGATGCCGGAAAACCCGGAGTTCGAACCGATCCGTGTCGACCTGCGCAAGCAGTCGCTGACGATCGAAGGCGTGGTGGTTGGCGTTCTGCGGCGCGGCCGGCCGGATGTCATGCAGTGAGCGACGCGCTCGCGGAATTGCTGCGCCACCCGGCGTTGTGGCGCGGCGTGGGCATCGTGGATGCGCCCGCAACCGTATCGACGGGCTTTCGCCGCCTCGATGAGCGCCTGCCCGGTGGCGGGTGGCCGCTGTCCTCGCTGGTGGAAATACTTGTGCCAGCGGCAGGTGTCGGCGAAATCCGCCTGCTGATCCCGGCGCTTTGCGCGCTGTCCGCCGCGCGACCGGATGACCCACGCTGGATCGCCTGGCTGGGTCCGCCACACCTGCCTTATGCACCGGCGCTTGCCGATGCCGGGCTCGATCCCTCGCGCACGCTGGTCATCAGGCCGCGTGCCGGGCGTGACCTGTTGTGGGCGATGGAACAGGCACTGCGTTCGGGCGCCTGCGCTGCCGTGCTCGCCTGGGCGGGCGCGACCAGTGATCAGGCGTTGCGTCGCCTCTCATTGGCGGCCGCCGAGGGACAAAGCACCGGTTTCCTGTTCCGGCCGCCCTGTCATCGCAGCGAGGCCTCGCCCGCGGCGCTCAGGCTCCTGCTCACGGCGCGTGAAAATGGCCTCGACGTCGAGATCCTGAAGAGCCGCAGCGGCGTCCCTTCGCTCATCGACAGCCTGCCGATCCACTGAGGCATCCCGCATGTCCGAAGGGCGTCCGGCAACGACAGCGCCGGTACCGGCGGAACTACGGCGGGCACCGGGTCCGACAGCCTGTGTGGCCGCGCCCCCGGGCGATGCGGCCGCGCGCGAATTATGGCTGGCAGCATATTTTCCCCGCCTGCCGTTGGAAGCCCTGCTGCCAGTGGCAGGCGATGCGCGTGCGGCGGGCGTCATCGAGGCGAATGATCCACGCCGTTGCCTGGTCGCGTGCAGCGACCGGGCCGTGCGCCAGGGTGTTGCCGTCGGCATGGGGCTCAATGCGGCCCTTGCCCTTGCGCCCGGACTTACGCTGCACGAACGCCGGCCGGCTGCGGAAGCCGCATTGCTGGACCGCCTGGCGCGCTGGGCGCTGCAGTTCACGCCCGTCGTCAGCATCGAGCCACCCGCTGCGCTCCTCGCAGAAGTGCGGGGCAGTCTTGGCCTGTTCGGCGGCGCCATCGCGCTTTGCCGCCGTGCCGAGGCCGGTCTGCGGGCCCGCGGCCTGCGGGCAAACGTGGCGCTCGCGCCGACGCCGCGTGGTGCCCTGTGGCTCGCGCGGGCCGGAATCAGGATCGCGGCGGTTCGCGCCGACGCGATGCCCGGGCTCGCGGCGCAACTGCCGCTCGCCTGCCTGGAGTGGCCGGCGGATGTCATCGGCACACTGGCCAGGCTCGGCATCCGTAACGTCGCGGACCTCGTGCGCCTGCCGCGTGATGGATTCGCACGGCGCTTCGGGCAGGCACAGCTGGACGAACTGGACGAGGGTCTCGGGCGGCGGCGCCAGCCACGCCGCCGGCACGTGGTGCCGGAACGCTTCGACGAACGGCTGGAGCTGCCGGTGGAAGCCGGATCCACGGCCCAACTGGAGCCGGCCGCGGAACGGCTGCTCGCAGGACTCGGCGCATTCCTGCGCAGACGCGCATCGGGTCTCTCCGAGCTTCGCATCGATCTGCTGCATCGCGGGTGCGGGCCGACCCGGCTCGGGCTCGGCCTGACCCGACCGAGCGGCCACGAGGGGCATCTGCGCGAGTTGCTGCACGAGCGGCTCGCGCAATGCCGGTTGCCGGCGGCGGTAGTGGCACTGCGCTTCCGCTCGGGTGTCCTGCTGCCGTTCTCGCTGCGTGACGCCGGGCTCTTCGAGCAGCAGGGCAGGGCTGCCGATTCGGAGGCGACTGCGCGCCTCCTGGAGCGCCTGCGCGCACGACTCGGGGAGGATGCGGTGTTCGGCGTCTGCTCCGTGCCGGAGCATCGCCCGGAGCGTGCCTGGCGCATCGCGGAACCGGGCGGTACCACGCCATTGCCGGGGCATTGGCCTGCTTCGCGCCCGGCGCGACCCTTGTGGATGCTCGCCGAACCGCAACGGCTCGCGGGCTGGGACGGCGTGCTCGTCACCGGTCCCGAGCGCATCGAAACCGGCTGGTGGGACGGCCACGACGTGCGCCGCGATTACTACGTCGCCATGACGCAGGGCGGCGTGCGGCTGTGGATCTTCCGCGAGCGGCCGCCCGGCCAGGACTGGTTCCTGCACGGCGTCTTCGGCTGAAGCGCTGCTCCGTATTCCAGCCATGTCCTACGCCGAGCTGCACTGCCTCAGCAATTTCACATTCCTGCGCGGCGCCTCGCATCCGGCCGAACTGGTCGGGCGCGCACGGCAACTGGGCTACGCCGCACTCGCCTTGACGGATGAATGCTCGCTGGCCGGCATCGTGCGTGCCCATGCGGCGGCACGCGACTGCGGCCTGGCGCTGATAGTCGGCAGCGAATTCACGCTCACGGACGGTCTCAGGCTGGTTTGCCTTGCGACCAGCAGGCGGGGCTACGGCGTGCTCGCCAGGTTGATCACGCGCGGGCGTCGCAGGGCGGTGAAAGGACGTTACACGCTCGGTCGTGCAGATCTCGAAGACGGGCTCGAGGATTGCCTCGTTCTTTGGCTGCCCGGGGCCGTGCCGGATGCGGGCGAGGGCAGCTGGCTGCGCGAGCGTTTCGCCGGGCGCCTGTGGGTCGCCGTCGAACTGCCGACGGCGGGTGCCGATCGCGAGCGGCTCAGCCGGCTCGAGGTGCTGGCGCGCGAACTCGGGTTACCGGCCGTTGCCAGTGGCGACGTGCACATGCACCAGCGCAGGCGGCGGGCCCTGCAGGACACGCTGACTGCGATCCGCCTGAAATCGAGCGTGGCGAGGGCGGGGCTCGCACTCCATCCGAATGGCGAGCGGGTGCTGCGTCCGCTCGCGCGGCTTGCGGAGCTGTATCCGCGGGGACTCCTCGACGCGACGCTCGAGATTGCCGGGCGCTGCCATTTCTCGCTGAATGAGATCCGGTACGAGTACCCGGAGGAGGTCGTGCCGAAGGGCCAGCTGCCGCCTGCATACCTGCGTGGGCTGGTCGCGCAGGGTGCGGCGCGGCGCTGGCCCGACGGCGTGCCGGGGCCGGTGCGGGAACTCCTGGACCGCGAACTCGCGTTGATCTCGGAACTGGGCTACGAGCGCTACTTCCTGACCGTCCACGACCTCGTCGAGTTTGCGCGCGGGCGCGGCATCCTGTGCCAGGGCCGCGGCTCGGCTGCCAACTCGGCGGTTTGCTATGCGCTCGGCATCACCGAGGTGGATCCCGCGCGCATGACCGTGCTGTTCGAGAGATTCATCTCGCGCGAGCGCAATGAGCCGCCCGATATCGACGTGGATTTCGAGCACGAGCGTCGCGAGGAAGTCATCCAGTACCTGTACCGCAAGTACGGGCGCGACCGCGCCGCACTCACGGCGGCGGTGATCTGCTACCACCCCAAGAGCGCCGTGCGCGACGTCGGCAAGGCGCTCGGGCTCGATGCGCCGCAACTCGACCGGCTGGCACGCGCGATGCAGTGGTGGGACGGCAACGAACTTGCCGACCGCTGGATCCGCGACGCAGGCCTCGACCCGGCGAATCCGCTGCTCGCGCGCGTGCTGGCACTGACCCGCGAACTGATCGGCTTCCCGCGCCACCTGTCGCAGCACAGCGGCGGCTTCGTGATTTCGCGCGGCCCGCTCGAGGAGCTGGTGCCGATCGAGAATGCGGCGATGCCGGAGCGCACGGTCATCCAGTGGGACAAGGACGACCTCGACGAACTGGGGCTGCTGAAGGTGGACGTGCTGGCGCTCGGCATGCTGTCGGCGATCCAGAAGGCGCTTTCGCTCGTGGCCACGCGTCGCGGCGGCGAATTCCGCCTGTCCAACATACCGCCCGAGGATCCTGCCGTGTACGAAATGATTTGCCGGGCCGACACCATCGGCGTGTTCCAGATCGAATCGCGCGCGCAGATGGCAATGCTGCCGCGTCTCGCGCCGCGCTGTTACTACGACCTCGTCATCGAGGTCGCGATCGTGCGGCCCGGCCCGATCCAGGGCCAGATGGTGCACCCTTACCTGCGGCGGCGGAATGGCCAGGAACCGGTCGAGTACCCGGGCCCCGAGGTGCGCGAGGTGCTTTCGCGCACGCTGGGCGTGCCGATCTTCCAGGAACAGGTCATGCAGCTTGCGATCGTCGCGGCGGGCTTCACGCCCGGGGAGGCCGACCGGCTGCGGCGCGCGATGGCGGCCTGGAAGCGCAAGGGCACGCTCGGGCCATTCGAGCAGCGTCTCGTGGAAGGCATGCGCGCACGCGGTTATGACGAGGGCTTCGCGCGTCAGGTGTTCCAGCAGATCCTCGGCTTCGGCGAATACGGTTTCCCGGAATCACACGCGGCAAGCTTCGCGTTGCTGGTCTATGTCTCGGCCTGGCTCAAGCACCATGAACCGGCGGCATTCTGCTGCGCGCTGCTGAACAGCCAGCCGATGGGCTTCTATGCGCCGGCGCAGCTGGTTCGCGATGCGCGCGGGCACGGCGTGACCGTGCTCGCTGTCGATGTGAATGCCAGTGCCCTTGACTCGACACTCGAGCCGGCGGCAGGCAATGGCCCGGCACTGCGTCTGGGTCTCGGTCGCGTGCGCGGTCTGTCACGGGAAGGCGCGGAACGTCTGATCGCGGCACGCGCGGACGGCGCATTCCGGGATATCGGTGAGCTGGCGCGCCGGGTGCGGCTGCAGCGGCGCGATCTGGAGGCGCTCGCCGCTGCCGGGGCGCTCGCCGCCCTTGCCGGACATCGCCACCTTGCCGCCTGGCAGGTGCTCGGGATTGAGCCGCCACTGTCGATCGCAGCTGACACGCAGTGCACGGAAGGAATCCCGCTGCTGCGCGCGCCATCGGAAGGCGAGGACATCGTGGCCGACTACCGTGCAGTCGGTCTGACGCTCGCGCGGCACCCGCTGGCCCTGCTGCGGCCGCAACTGGCCGCCTGCGGCTGGCTACCGGCGCTGGAAGTCCTGCAGCTTGCGGATGGCGCACGGGTCACGACCGGTGGCATCGTCCTGACCCGGCAGCGGCCGGGCAGCGCGAGCGGCGTGATTTTCGTGACGCTCGAGGACGAGACCGGCTATGTGAATCTGGTGGTCTGGAGCCGCATCGCAGATCGCCATCGCAAGGTCCTGCTGGGCGCGCGGCTGCTCGGTGTCAGGGGCAGGCTGCAGCGTGAGGGAGACGTGCTGCACGTCGTCGTCGAGCGCCTGGAAGATCGCTCGGCGCTGCTGGGCGCGCTCACTGCGCCGGCACGGAACTTCCGCTGAACACAAAGGACTGGCCGGGACCGGCCTAGCGGCGGCGCAATACAGAACGGCGAGGCTTCTTGACGCCCGCATGCTGGCCGGCGCCCGACTCGTCAACCGGATAATCCTCGAAATCCGACAGCAGGCCCTTGGTGCGACGGTCTTCGAGCATGCGCTCGAGCTTGCGCCAGGCCGGCTCGCTCGCGACACGCGCACCGCGACGCTTGCGCGTGTCGAAATCCCGCATCAACTTGTCGACGTCGAGGGCCTCCTCGGCATCCTCGACTTCGTCGGATTCCTCGTCCTCGAACTCTTCTTCCGGCTTTTCGCTCATGCACCCTGTCCAGGGTTGCTGCGCGCCGACTTATAAGGCCCGGCGGCCCCGGCTGCAAGGGGTCTTACTGGACAAGCTGGTTCAACTGGAAGATTGGCAGCAAAAGTGCGATGACGATCATGAAAACGAAGATGCCCATGATCAGGATCATGGCCGGCCCCAGGATGCCGACGGCTGTGTTGACCACGCCATCCAGCTCGCGCTCCTGGTTGTCGGCGGCGCGTTCCAGCATCGCCTCGAGCTTGCCGCTGGTCTCGCCACTGGCGATCAGGTGCACCAGCATCGGCGGGAACAGCTTGCTGACCGCCAGCGAGCGGGCGATCGGCGCGCCTTCGCGAACCCGCACCGCGGCATCCAGGACAGCCTGGCGCATCGGAGCATTGGTGACGACCTCGCCCGAGATCCTGAGCGCCTCGAGCACCGGCACCGCGCTCGCGGTCAATATCGAGAATGTGCGGGCGAATCGTGCCGCATTGTTGCCCCGCGTGATCCGCCCGACGATCGGCATGCGGAGCTTCATCAGGTCGAATCTGCGGCGCGAAGCGGGTTCGCGCAGCCAGCGGCGAAACGCCCAGACCGCCGCGCCGACCAGGGCGATCAGCAACCACCACCAGGCGCGCAGGAAATCCGAGGCCCCGATCAATATGCGCGTCAGGATCGGCAATTCGCGTTCGCCGGCCTCGAATACCCGCACGACTTCGGGCACGACGTAGCCGAGCAGCACGCCCACGATGCCGAGGCAAATCACCGTCAGCAGCACCGGGTAGATCATCGCGTTGCGGATCTTCTGCTGCAGGATCTGGCGATTCTCGGTGTAGTCGGCCATTCGCTCGAGTACGGCGTCGAGGTGCCCGGACTGCTCGCCGGCCGACACCGTGGCGCGGTAAATTTCCGGGAATACCTTCGGGAAGGCCCCAAGGCCCTCGGCCAGCGTCCGCCCTTCGAGAACCCGCGCCCGCACGCCGGCGACGACACTCTGTACGCGCGCTTTTTCGCTCTGCTGCGACACCGCGAGCAGAGCCTCCTCGAGCGGGATTCCTGAGCGCACCAGCGTCGCAAGCTGGCGCGTGAGCAGGGCGAGGTCGGTCGTGCCGATCCCGCTCCCGAGGGAGAAACTCAGGACCCGCTTGGGTTCCGCGGCAGTGACTTCGCTGACCACGACCGGCAGCAGGGCCTGGTCGCGCAGCAGTTGGCGGACCTGGCGCGCGCTGTCGCCATCCAGTACGCCGCGGTGCTCGCGGCCGGTCGCGTCGAGGGCCGTGTATTCGTAGGCTGCCATCACTCTTCGCGGGTGACGCGCAATAGTTCCTCGAGCGAGGTCACGCCGGACAGCACCTTGATGCGGCCATCGTCCCGGATGCCGGGCGTCAGCTCGCGAGCATGCCGCTCGAGTTCGTGTTCGCCAGCGCCGTCGTGGATCATCGCGCGCATGCGTTCGTCGACGATTGCGAGTTCATAAATGCCGGTGCGGCCCCGGTAGCCACTGCCCGCATCCGCGCCTGGCCGATAGAGCTTCGCCCGGGCTGCATTTTCGGCGGACAGGTTCAACAGTCGCGCCTCGTACTCGCCGACCGGATAGCCGATCCGCGTGTCCGCGTTCAGTACGCGTATCAGGCGCTGCGCGACGACTCCGAGCAGGGTGGAGGACAGCAGAAATGGCTCGACGCCCATGTCCCGGAGCCGCGTGATGGCGCCAACCGCCGTGTTGGTATGCAGCGTGGACAGCACCAGGTGGCCGGTCAGCGAGGCCTGCACGGCGATCTGCGCAGTCTCCGTGTCGCGAATTTCACCCACCATGACGACATCCGGATCCTGGCGCAGGATCGCGCGCAGGCCGCGTGCGAAGGTCATCTCGACCTTGGTATTGACCTGGGTCTGGCCGATGCCGTCGATGTAATACTCGATCGGGTCTTCGACTGTCATGATGTTGCGGGTGCGGTCGTTGATGCGTTCGAGCGCCGCGTAGAGGGTCGTCGTCTTGCCGGATCCCGTCGGCCCGGTCACCAGGATGATGCCGTAGGGCTTGTGGATCAGCTGGTCGACCATGCCCTGGATTCGCGGCTCCATGCCGAGCGAGGCAAGGTCAAGGCGGCCGGCCTGCTTGTCGAGGAGGCGCAGCACCACGCGCTCGCCATGGCCAGAGGGAATGGTCGAGACGCGCACATCCACGGCACGGCCGGCGATGCGAAGACTGATGCGGCCGTCCTGCGGCAGGCGCTTTTCCGCAATGTCCAGGCGCGACATCACCTTGATGCGGGAGATCAGCAGGGGCGCCACTGCGCGCTTGGTCTGCAGCACCTCGCGCAGCACGCCATCGACGCGAAACCGGATGACGAGGCGATTCTCGAAGGGTTCCACATGGATGTCCGACGCGTTTTCCTTGATGGCCTGCGTCAGCACAGCATTGATCAGCCGGATGACCGGCGCGTCGTCCTCGCTTTCCATGAGATCCGACGGTTCCGGCAGGCCCTCCGCCAGTCCCGCGAGATCGGTCTCGCCTTCGATTCCTTCGACGATCTGGCCGGCCTCACCGCTCCCGCCTTCATAAGCCTTGCGCAGCAATTCGTCGAAAGCAGCCGCGGCCACGCGCTCGATCACGAGCGGCATGCCGATGAATCGGCGCAATTCCGCGATCGCCGTAGGTTGGGCACCCTCCCGGTAGACAACCTGGGCCTTGCCGTCGGCAACGGCGCGCACCAGCACGCCATGGCGCTTTGCGAAGGCGAATGGCAGACGGCCGACAGGTGCGATCGGGCCTGGCGTAGCGCCGATGCTCACGGGCCGTATCCGGTCACTCGCCCGGGCCCTCGGTCTCGATCGCGACATCCTGCGACGGGGGCGCCGGGGCGATCGGCGGCGCGGTTGGGCCGACCAGCGGAGGTAATGTGGGCCTGCTTACGCCCGGCATCAGCTTGACCTTGCCGTGGTTCTGCTCGAGCTGCTGATTGCGCAGGAAATTGTACTTGGAGTTGGTTTCTATCGCCGCCTGCTCCGCGGTGCGCAAAATGCGCGGACGGATGAAAACCATCAGGTTGGACTTGGTCTTCTTGGTGTTGCGGACGCGGAACAGATTTCCGAGCAGCGGGATTCGGCCGAGAACCGGGACCCGCTGCTCGCTCTCGGTGAGCCGGTCCTCGATCAGCCCGCCAAGCACGAGCATGCCGCCGTCGTCGACCAGGACGCGCGTGCTGATAGTGCGCTTGTTGGTAATCAGGTCGACCGCTCCGGCGGAGCTGGCGGCCAGGTTGGAAGACTCCTGCTCAATTTTCAGGAGAATCGTGTCCTCATCGGTGATCTGCGGCGTGATCTTCAGGATATTGCCGACCTCTTCGCGCTGAATGGTCTGGAACGGATTGACCGAGCCGCCGCCGCTGCTGCCCGTATTCGTGAACGAGCCGGTCACAAATGGCACTTCCTGCGCAACCTTGATCTGCGCTTCCTCGTTGTCCAGCGTGATGACAGACGGCATGGACACAATGTTGGTGTCGCCGTCGCCTGACAGGGCGCGCAGGATCGCGGCGAAATTCGTGCCCGTATCCTGCCGGCGTCCACCACCGACGGTCAGCCCGCCAGGCGCCGCCGTGACCGACGACGGGTCATCGATGCCCGCGGCGACATCCGCCAGACTGACGCCGCCGATCGGCTGGTTGAAAAGCCCGACCAGGAAGTTGTCGCCGGATCCATCGACTACCCAGTTGACGCCAAGATCGCGCGTGGCATCCGTCGACACTTCGACCAGCATCGCCTCGATGATGACCTGCGCCCGCCGGATATCGAGCCGATCGACGACCGACATCAGGCTGCGCATCGTCTTCGGCGGCGCGGTGATGACCAGCGCATTGGTCTCCGGTTCGGCCCAGATGGTGACCGAGCGGTCTCCGCCGGGCGTGGGTGCCTGTCCGGGCTGCGTCGATGCAGACGCCTGCGCCTGTTCCTTCAGCTTCGCCGCGATTTTTTCCGCATCAGCGTAACGCAGGTAGCGCACCTGGGTATCGCCACCCGCTTCGAGTGGCGTGTCGAGATGCGTGATCAGCGTGCGGAATCGCAGCCGCTGCGACGCCTCACCGCCGACCAGTACGCTGTTGGTGCGTTCGTCGGCCACGATGCGGGCACTGGATCCGGCATCCGCGCCCTGTGCAGCATTCAGGGAATTCACCACGCGAACTATTTCACTGGCGGAAGCATGCTCGAGGCGGATCACCTCGATGTCGCCGTCACCGGAGCGATCAATGCGGCCGATGATCCGGACCATTCGATTCACATTCGAGGCGCGGTCCGAGATGATCAGCATGTTGGCGGTGGGGTAGGCGGCCAGATGGCCATACTGCGGAATCAGCGGCCGCAGGATCGGCACGAGCTGCGCCGCGGAGACATTGCGGACCTGTATGACCTGCGTGACGATCTCGTCCGAAGTCGAGCTGACCCGGTCAGGAAGGTCATTGGCCGGCAGCTGCCGCGCGGTTGCGTCCGGCAGGATCTTGATGATCGAACCGGAGGGGACGGCGACAAAGCCGTGCACCTGCAGGATCGCAAGGAATGCCTCGTAAAAGGCGTCCGCACTCATCGGCGTATTGGAAAGCATCGTGACTTGCGCACGGACACGCGGATCAACGATGAAATTCTTGCCCGTGACCTGGCTGACCGCCTCGATGACCTGGCCGAGGTCGGCGTCCTTGTAATTGGGCGTGATCTGCGCGCCCTGCTGGGCCGCAGCGGCCAGCGGCAGCGCCAGCGCCAGCGCAAGCAGCAGTTTCAGGCGGATAGATAGGGTCATTACTTGTTCCTCTGCATGCGGCGCCTCACTCGCTGGATTCCGATTCCGGCATCGGCAGCTGTTCGGTGACGGGCTGGAGTTCCTGCACGACAGTCGCCGGATCGACCGTCAATTGCTGTTGCTGGCCATTGCGGTCGATCGTCAACGTGACTGCCGGGCCCATTCCCACGCCTTGCAGGGTCTCAAGGGCGCGGTTCGGGTCGTCGAGTGGCGCGCCATTGACGGCGGTTACCAGGTCGCCCGGCTGGAGGCCGAGCTTCGCAAACTGGCCCCTGTTGCGGCCAGGATAAACGCGGTAGCCACGCAACTGTGCGCCGGCAAACACCGGTTGTGGCCGCAATAGTTGATTGACAACCGACTGATCATTGGCCATCAGTTGACGCACGCTGTCGACCAGCGTGCCGGCTTGCGCGGCTGGCTGGTAAGCCACCGTTGCCGCACCGGAACCTCCGGACAGGCGCGGAAGCATCAGCGATTCGCGCGCGCCGTTTCGATCGAGTATCACGCGATCCGGATACACCGCGAGAAGCTTCGTGCCGCCCGGGAGTGTCGCACCGGTTGCGTAGACACGCGCTGCCTGGGCGCTCGCACCGATGATCGCCCAGCCTTGTTCGGGATCGATTCCTGCCAGCGTGCCGGCAAGCGTCAGATTTGCGGAAGTCGCCGGCGCTGCGTTCGGATCCCCCGAAAGACTGGCGACTCCGAACAGGTGGGCATTGACGACGCTCGCGAGATCGACTGCACGAGCGGCATTGGCATCCACGGTGGGTGGCAGAACCGTTCCAGCGTCGGTGGCGCCGAGTACGCGCCACACCAGGCTCGCGAGCTGTGCCGCCAGCACGATGACCAGGGCAACCGTCAGCAGCAGCGGTGCCGCGGCCATGACGCGCCCGGACAGTGCACTTTCGGCACCGCGAAACGGAGCGACGATACGGTCGACTAGCTGCATGTTGGCCCGTCCAGAAGCGTGCGGCCCGGCGGGGGTCCAGGACACCCCGGGAAACCGCGCCATGATACGGGTAGCCGCAGTAGACCCACAAGGCGAGAAACGACCAGAAATCGAAGTAGCTGCGGGCACTTGTGCGACACTTCTCATACCGGGCTCGCACGGCGTGCCCGGTCGCACAGAGGCGACGCCGCGCCCTTGTGCGACCGCCCCGGTACCCCTATAAATGAACGAGCGGCATGGAGTGGGCGCAGCAGGTGGGCGGCGACGAGGAACGTGAGACCGGGCAGGGTGGCCATAGCCTCCTAGTAGAGGAGGCGCAACCGCAGGTCAAGAAGCCGCCGCTGTACCAGGTGGTGTTGTTGAATGACGACTACACGCCGATGGAATTCGTCGTCGACGTGCTGGAGCGGATCTTCGCGCTCGACCGGATGCGCGCGACGCGGATCATGCTGGAGGTTCATACGCGGGGTAAGGGTGCATGCGGAGTATTCAGCTACGAGATTGCGGAGACCAAAGTTGCGCAGGTGATGACGTATTCCCGGCAGCACCAGCATCCGCTGCTGTGCACGATGGAGGAAGCCTGAGTGCTTTCGAGTGAACTCGAGTATTGCCTGAACGAGGCATTCCAGAAGGCGCGCGACGCGCGCCACGAATACATGACCGTGGAGCATCTGCTGCTCTCGGTCCTGGACGCGCCACGCGTGCGCGAGATCCTGAAGGCCTGTGGAGCCGACCTGGCGCGTCTGCAGGCGGACCTGCAGAAATTCGTCGACGAGACCACGCCTGCGCTTGCTGCCGACGACGAGCGGGAGGTTCAGCCGACCCTCGGTTTCCAACGCGTCCTGCAGCGCGCCGTATTCCACGTGCAGTCCAGTGGCAAGAAAGAAGTCACAGTCGCCAATGTCCTGGTCGCGATTTTCAGCGAGAAGCAGTCGCACGCCGCCTACCTGATGTCTTTGCAGGACATAGACCGCCTCGACGTCGTCAACTACATCTCACACGGGTTGCCGTCCAGTGGCGAAACCCGCGAGTCGGCACGCGAGGAGGGCGTTGCAACTGAGCGAGAAGCTGCCGAGGATGGCGGCGCGGCCGCGCTCGAGAAGTTCACGACCGACCTGAATGCCCAGGCGAGAGCCGGGCGCGTCGATCCGCTGATTGGCCGCCAGCTCGAAGTGCAGCGGACCATCGAGATCCTGTGCCGTCGTCGCAAGAACAATCCTCTCTACGTCGGCGAGGCCGGTGTCGGCAAGACCGCGATCGCCGAGGGTCTCGCCCGGCTGGTCGTCGAGGGTAAAGTCCCCGAGGTGCTCGCTGACTGCACGATCTATGCGCTCGACATGGGTGCATTGATCGCCGGCACGAAGTATCGCGGCGACTTCGAAAAGCGGTTGAAGAGCGTCGTCACCGAGCTGAAGAAGCGGCCCGGCGCCATCCTGTTCATCGACGAGATCCACACGGTGATCGGCGCGGGTGCAGCCTCCGGCGGCGTGATGGACGCATCCAACCTGATCAAGCCGGTGCTTGCGAGTGGCGAATTGCGGTGCATCGGCTCGACCACCTACCAGGAATACCGCGGCGTCTTCGAGAAAGACCATGCGCTCGCCCGGCGCTTCCAGAAGATCGACATCGTTGAGCCGAGCGTCGCCGAAACCATCGAGATCCTCCGCGGCCTCAGGACGCGATTCGAGGAGCACCATGGGGTCAGCTATGCCGACGACGCGCTGACCGCGGCTGCGGAACTGGCGGAGCGCCACATCAACGACCGGCACCTGCCGGACAAGGCGATCGACGTCGTCGACGAGGCCGGGGCGTCGCTCAGGCTGAAACCGGCGGCCGAGCGCGAATCCACGGTGACCGTCAGGCACATCGAGGCGGTGGTCGCGCGCATCGCGCGGATACCACCCAAGCACGTCTCGTTGTCGGATCGCGAGGTGCTGCAGAATCTCCAGCGTAATCTGAAGCTGGTGATCTTCGGCCAGGATCCGGCAATCGACGCGCTGGCTGCCGCCATCAAGATGACCCGCGCCGGGCTGGGCAGCGATCGTCAGCCGGTTGGCAGCTTCCTGCTGGCGGGACCGACCGGCGTCGGCAAGACCGAAGTGACCAGGCAGCTCGCCATCGCTCTCGGCGTCGAGTTCGTGCGCTTCGACATGTCCGAGTACATGGAGCGGCACACGGTGTCGCGCCTGATCGGTGCGCCGCCCGGCTATGTCGGCTTCGACCAGGGTGGACTGCTGACCGAGGCGATCGCCAAGAATCCGCACAGTGTGCTGTTGCTTGACGAAATCGAGAAGGCGCACCCGGATGTCTTCAATCTGTTGTTGCAGGTGATGGATCACGGCACGCTGACCGACAACAACGGCCGCAAGGCGGATTTCCGTCATGTGATCATCGTGATGACGACCAATGCCGGCGCTGCGGACATGGATCGCGCCAGCATCGGCTTCACGCGGCAGGACCATGCGCCGGACGGCATGGAGGCAGTGCGCCGCATGTTCTCGCCCGAGTTCCGCAACCGCCTCGACGCGGTCATCCAGTTCAGTTCGCTCGATGCGCTGACAATCGAGCGCGTCGTGGACAAGTTGCTGCTCGAGGTCGAAGCCCAGCTCGAACAGAAGAATGTCACCCTGTCGGTCGATGATGACGCGCGCCGCTGGATCGCCACCAAGGGCTACGACCCCAAGATGGGCGCGCGCCCGATGGCGCGCGTGCTGCAGGAGCATGTCAAGCGCCCGCTCGCGGAAGAACTGCTGTTTGGGCGCCTCGCGGGTGGCGGCAGCGTCAGGGTGTCGCTGGCCAAGGATGGCGAAGGACTGGCATTGGAGTGCCGGCCGGCGCACGAGCCCGAACTGCTGGGCCAGGACTGAGGCGTCAGTGCGCCCGGCAGTCAGCGCGCGCGATAGATGATGCGACCCTTCGTCAGATCGTAGGGCGTCAGTTCGACCGTGACATTGTCGCCCGTCAGTATGCGTATGTAGTGCTTGCGCATCTTTCCCGAGATATGGGCGGTCACGATGTGGTCATTCTGCAGCTTGACGCGGAATGTCGTGTTGGGCAGGGTCTCGACGACCTCTCCCTCCATCTGAATTGCTTCTTCCTTTGCCATTCCATCCCGGTGCTGTGGCGGAAACCGCGCGGATTGTGACCTAGCGGGGCTCGCCATGCAATTCCGTGTCCGATTCCCGCCACAGGCGAGGTTCTGCATCGACCAGCCCGGCGAGCGCCTTCTCGAACTCGCCGCGTGCCAGGTTCCGGCTGCCGAGACTCGAAAGATGCGCGCTCGGCAGCTGGCAATCGATCAGCGCCACGTCGATCCGCAGGCATTCACGCGCCAGTCGCGCGAGCGCCACCTTGGACGCATCCCGCGAGCGCGTGAACATCGATTCGCCGAAGAACACGCGCCCGATGGCGACTCCGTAGAGCCCGCCCACCAGCTGGTCCCCGTACCAGGTCTCGATGGAATGTGCCAAACCGCGCCGGTGAAGCGCGACATAGGCGTTGCGCATATCGCCGCTGATCCAGGTTCCCGCGCCGCCGCGCCGCGGCCCCGCGCAGGCTTCGACGACAGCGTCGAATGCCGCGTCGATGCGCGTTGAATAACCCCGATTGCGGATCGAGCGCCCCAGGCTGCGAGAGGTCCTGAATTCGGAAGGCAAGAGGACGGCGCGCGGATCGGGCGCCCACCAGAGTATCGGCTGCTCCAACGAGTACCAGGGAAAGACACCGTGCCGATAGGCATGGGTCAGCCATTCGGGGGTCAGCGCACCGCCGACGGCGAGCAGGCCGTTCGGCTCGCGCAGGGCGCGGGATGTCGGAGGCAGAGCCTCGGGCGGGTCAGTCTTCTTCAGCCAGGCAATCCCGGACATCAGCCGGGAGCCTAGCCGGGATGTCAGCGCGCCGGAAGGGCAGGTGATTCGCCGCGGCACGCAGGTAAGCGCGCCGGCGCGAATGTTCCCGTTTCAGCCAGTCACCGATTGCCGCAGCAAAGCGCGGATCGGCAATGTCGTGCAACGACCAGACCGGGGCAGGGACAAAGCCGCGCAGCAGCTTGTGCTCGCCCTGGGTGCCCGGCTCGAAACGCGCGAGACGCTCACGGATGCAGTACTCGATGCCGCGATAGAAGCAGGTCTCGAAATGCAGGCTGTGATGATCGCCGCTTGCACCCCAGTAACGGCCGTAAAGCGTGTCGCCGCTTCGCAATGACACGGAGCATGCGATGACTTCATCGTGTTGAAGCGCAATCTCGACGACAAGGGCACGCGGCATGCAGCGCGCCAGGCGATGGAAGAAATCCAGATTGAGGTATGGCGGGTTGCCGAAACGCGCAAATGTCCGCGCGTGCAGGACGTAGACGGTCTCGATCAGCCGGTCATCGAGTTCATCGCCGTGAAGGGTCCTGTGCGTGATCCCCGCTTCCGCCACGCGGCGCCGCTCACGCCGCAACTTCTTGCGCTTCTCGGCGGTGAGGCCCGCGAGAAAGTCGTCGAAACTCCCGTAACCCTCGTTATGCCAGTGGAACTGGCAATCGAGGCGGGGCATCAGACCGGCGCCCTCGAATTCGGCCTTGTCTTGCCCGTCCGGAAACAGGACATGCAGCGAGGACACGCCGAGCGTGCGGGTCAGCTCGCGCGCCGCGGCGATCAGGGTCCGGCGGGTGGACGCGGCATTCGCTTCCCGCACCAGAAGCCGCGGGCCGGTGACAGGCGTGAATGGCACGGCACAGCACAGCCGCGGGTAGTAGTTGAGCCCGGCGCGCTGATAGGCCTCGGCCCAGGCGAGGTCGAACACGAATTCGCCCCAGGAATGAGACTTCAAGTACAGGGGCATCGCACCGGCAAGATCGCCCTGCGAATCGGTGATCAGCAGGTGGTGCGCATCCCAACCGGTGTCCGGTGTCGCGCATCCGGATTGTTCGAGCGCGACCAGGAATTCGTGGCGCAGGAACGGCGCACCGCGACCAAGCAACGCATTCCACTGCCGTTCGTCGACATCAGCGAGCGACCGGGCGACGCGCACGGTCATGGGCGTTCAGCCGCCGGCCTGCCGCTCCAGGAAGCGATCCGCATCGAGCGCCGCCATGCAGCCGGTGCCGGCCGAGGTCACCGCCTGGCGGTAAACATGGTCGGCGACGTCACCTGCAGCAAACACTCCGGGAACGCTGGTCGCCGTGGCGTCACCGGAAAGGCCTGCTTTGACGGTGATGTAGCCATTCTTCATTTCGAGTTGTCCTTCGAAGAGCGAGGTGTTCGGAGTGTGGCCGACGGCAATGAAGAGACCGGTCACGTCCAGGTCCTTGCTGCCCTTGCCGTCGACCGCCTTCACCCGCACGCCGGTGACGCCCTGGTCATTGCCCAGCACTTCATCGACGATGTGATTCCACAGGTAGGAGACTTTGCCAGTTGCGGCGATCGTCGCGAGGCGATCCTGCAGAATCGCTTCTGCGCGCAGCCGGTCGCGGCGGTGGATCAGGGTGACGTGCGAGGCAAGATTGGCCAGGTAGATCGTTTCTTCGACCGCGGTGTTGCCGCCACCGACCACCGCCACGCGCTGGTCCCGGTAGAAAAAACCGTCGCAGGTCGCGCAGGCGGAGACACCGCGGCCGCGATAGAGCGTTTCCGATTCAAGCCCGAGATAGCGCGCCGAGGCGCCAGTCGAAATGATCAGCGCATCGCAACTGTATTCGCTGTTGTCGCCGGCCAGGCGGAACGGGCGCTTGCCGAGTTCGACACGGCTGATCTGGTCATGCGCCATCTCGACGCCAAATCGCTCCGCGTGGCGGCGCATGCGGTCCATGAGGTCCGGGCCAAGCAGGCCCTCGACATCACCGGGCCAGTTATCGACTTCAGTCGTCGTCATCAGTTGCCCGCCCTGTTCGAGACCGGTCACGAGCAGCGGCTTGCGATTGGCGCGTGCAGCGTAGACCGCCGCCGAGTAGCCTGCGGGACCGGAACCCAGGATGATCAGCCGCGAGTGGCGGGGGGTCGTCATGTATAGTGCTCTCCGCTCGGTTTTGCGCGCATCGCGTCCCCGGCACACCGGGTAGCCGCGCATCCTATCAGGCCACTGTGATGGCATATGGGCGCTTGCGGCGCGAATTGCAATGTTCTTATAATCAACTGCTTATAGCTAATTCTTTACGAGGATTCTGAGTCCGTGGCCAAGTCCGCCGCCGACGCTTCCACATCGGGAGCCAAGCTCGATCCGGTTTTCGCACGCGCGCTGAGGGAAGCGGCATTCTGGCTGCTCGCCGCACTCGCGCTGGTGCTGATGATCGCGCTCACGAGTTACGACGCCTACGACCGCAGTTTCAGTTACACCGGCGAGCCGGGCCAGGTCGGCAACCTGATCGGGCCATTGGGCGCCTGGGTCGCCAGTTTCATGTTGATGCTGTTCGGCTGGCCGGCATTCCTTTTTCCGCTCGCGCTCGGGTTCAGCGCCTGGGTCGGCTTCAAGCGCGCGCCGGACCAACCCGGGCAGGGGCGCTCAACGATTGCGCTTCGCACAATCGGCCTGGTCGCCGCGCTCGCCACGAGTTGTGGTCTTGCGGCGCTTCACTTTGCCGCCGGTGCATTGCCCGCCGGGTCCGGTGGAATCCTTGGCAATCTGATTGGCGAGGGCCTTGCCGCTGCCGCATCGTTGCTCGGCGCGACACTTCTGATGCTCGCCGTGTGGTTTGCTGGCGTGCAGCTCTATACCGGCGTCTCCTGGCTGCGCGTGATGGATTTCATTGGCTACTGGGTGCTGGAAGGCGCGGCGTGGGTCCGCAGTCGCATGGCAACCTCACGGGACCACGCCGCGGGCCGGGAATCGCGCGAGGC
>JAQBHG010000060.1:0-3619 GCA_032127975.1 Steroidobacteraceae bacterium | reverse complement strand
GGGAGACCCTGGACGACGCGGCGGGCGAGGCCTTCGACAAGACGGCAAAACTGCTGGGACTCGACTACCCGGGCGGGCCTGCGCTGGCGGCACTCGCGGAATCTGGCCGCGACGGGGTGTTCGTATTTCCTCGACCGATGCTCGACCGGCCGGGCCTCGACTTCAGCTTCAGCGGTCTCAAGACTGCGGTCGTCGTGGCACTTCGCGGCCGAACCCTCGACGACAGAACACGCGCGGACGCCGCGCGCGGATTCGAGTCGGCCATGGTCGAGACCCTGGTCGCCAAGGCGTTGCGGGCCCTGCGGCAGACTGGAATCGGGGCTCTTGTTGTGGCAGGCGGTGTCGGCGCAAACCGGCGCCTGCGCGAGGAACTGGCGATCGCGGTCGCGGCGGCCGGCGGTCGCGTGCATTATCCGCGGCCCGAGTTCTGCACCGACAATGCGGCGATGATCGCGCTGGCCGGGCATGAACGGCTCATGGCCGGCGAGCGCGAGGCGCTCCCGGTGCGCGCCCGCGCGCGCTGGCCGCTGGACGAATTGGCCGCGCCGCGGCATTGAGAGGGCCCATGGACAAGATTTTCCTGACGTCGCTCTCGGCAGAGGCCGTGATCGGGATCTTCGACTGGGAGCGCGAGGTCCGGCAGCGGATCGAGATTGACCTCGAATTGTCGTTCGACCTTACCGTCGCGGCGAACAGCGACTCGATCGACGATACTCTCAACTACAAGTCGGTCGCGAAGCGCGTGCTCGCGTTCGTCGAGGCGAGCGAATTCCAGCTCGTGGAAGCACTGGCCGGGCGCATCGCCGGCCTGATACTCGCGGAGTTTGCGGTCTCGAAGGTGCGCGTGACAGTGCACAAGCCGGGCGCGATCCGCCATTCCAGGGATGTCGGCGTGATCA
Organism: Steroidobacteraceae bacterium; assembly: GCA_032127975.1. Taxonomy (GTDB): domain Bacteria; phylum Pseudomonadota; class Gammaproteobacteria; order Steroidobacterales; family Steroidobacteraceae; genus SCUD01. The sequence continues at coordinate 2,720 of JAQBHG010000060.1, read as the reverse complement.
TCGAGCGCAGCCGTGATGCCTGAAGTCTTCGTCGCGGCCGGCAGCAATATCCGGCCGCGCGCCAATCTTCGCCGTGGCGTCGCAGAGCTTTCTTCCGCATGGCCGGGATTGCGGGTCTCGCGCGCCTGGTTGAATGCCGCGGTCGGCTTCGCGGGCGACGACTTCATCAACCTGGTCGTGGCCTTCGAGACCGAAGAGCCGCTGGCAGAAGTGCTGGCGCGCCTGAAAGCGGTCGAGGTGGCTTGCGGGCGCGCACCCGGCGCGCCCAAATGGGCCGCGCGCACGCTCGATCTCGACCTGCTGCTGTACGGGGACCTGGTGGGGCAATTCCACGGTGCCAGACTGCCGCACGTGGATCTGACAGAGCGCGCCTACGTACTCGGGCCACTCGCGGAACTCGCACCGGACCGGAAGCACCCGATGCTCGGCGAAACCCTTGGGGAGCTGTGGCAGCGCTTCGATCGCGAGGCTCACGCCATGCGCGAAGTCACGCTCGACGGGGAGGACTGATGCGGGGGCTAGCGCTCTTCGCCGCCCAGCAGGCGCCCGCCGTCGACTGCCAGCACCTCGCCGGTCACGAATGGCGCGTCAATTGCGAAGAAAAGCGCGGCCTTCGCTATGTCCTCCGGGGAGCCCGTGCGTTTCAGCGCCGTGCGAGCGACGATGCGGCGCCTGAGTGCGGCATCGGCGGCACCGGCCGGCCACAGGACGGGGCCTGGTGCGATCGCATTGACGCGCACCCGCGGACCCAGCTCGCGCGCAAGCGAGCGCGTCAGCATCACGAGCGCGGCCTTGGCGGCGCAATAAACTGCATGGCGCCTCAGCGGCCGCAGCCCGTGGATGTCGGCGATATTGATGATGAGTCCGTCGCGCAGTCGCAGCTCGATTGCCGCGGCCTGCGCCAGGAACAGCGGGGCGCGCAGGTTGGTGCCGATCAGGTCGTCGAACTGCGCAGCCGTAATCTGCCCGATCGGCGTCGGGTAGAAGGTCGAAGCGTTGTTGACCAGAATGTCGAGCCGGCCGAGCACCTTGATGACGGCACCCGGCAGGGCCGCGAGCGCGGTCATGTCGTGGAGATCGGCCGCGATTGCGACCGCGGAGCCGCGCCGGCGCGCATTCATGCCGGCGACGAGCTTCACTGCCTCCGCTTCCGAACTGCGGTAGTGGACCGCGACCCTTGCGCCACGCTCATGGAATCCAAGCGCGATCGCTGCGCCGATGCGGCGCGCGGCGCCGGTGATCAGCACGACCTTGTCCTTCAATGGCGGGGCGGCGGCGGGCATCGCGTCTGGTTCGCTGGGGATTCCGGGTGGCGAAGATATCACGCAGCACGCGCCGCGCGATGCTGAGCGCCGATCCGCTGCCGCCGCTTTCGCCTGCCGGGACCGCTCACAGTGAGCTAGTCGCCGGACACCTGCGCTCGCTGATCGCGGCCAGCGGCGGCTGGCTGCCATTCTCGCAATTCATGGATGCCGCGCTCTACGCGCCAGGTCTTGGCTATTACATGGCTGGCCAGGCCCGCTTCGGGGCGGGCGGCGATTTCGTCACGGCACCGGAGATCTCACCACTGTTTGCGCGCTGCCTGGCAACCCAGGTCGCCGAAATCATGAAACGTGCGGGTGGCAGGGACCTGGTCGAGTACGGGGCCGGCAGCGGCGCCCTGGCCACCGGGCTCCTGCAGGCGCTGGCCGCGGCCGGTGCGTTGCCCGGCCGTTATCGCATCGTCGAGATCAGCGCGCCACTCCGCGCGCTGCAACGAGAGCGGATCGCGCGGATTCCCGGGCTGCTCGAGCGGGTTGAATGGCTGGACGGACCGCCCGCCACGTCCTGGCAGGGCGTGGCGATCGCGAATGAAGTACTCGACGCGATGCCGGTCGATCGCTTCTGCGCCAGTCGCGGCGGTTGCGAAGCAATCGGTGTCGTAGCCGCAGGGAATGGGTTCGCTTGGCAATCGCGCCCGGCCGACGCGGCGCTCGCCGATTCCGTGGTCCGCATCAATGCCTCGTTGCCCGATCCGCTGCCTGATCGCTATGTATCGGAGTTGCGGCCGATGATGCCGGCCTGGATCCGGGCTGCGACCGCAACGCTCGAGAAGGGCGCGCTGCTCCTCTGCGACTACGGGCTGCCGCGATTGCACTACTATCACGTGTCGCGCGACGGCGGCAGCCTGTGTGCCTTCTACCGCCATCGGCGCGTGGAAGACGTCTTCGCGCGCGTGGGCATGCAGGACCTGACAGCCTGGGTCGATTTCACGGCGGTAGCGGAAGCGGCTGACGCTGCGGGCCTCAAGCTCGCGGGATTCACGACCCAGGCACATTTTCTCGCCTCGCTCGGTATCGACCGCGAACTCGCGGCTGCACTCGATGGCGTCGGCACGCGCGAAGGGCTTGAACTGAGGCAGGGTGCCGCGACGCTTCTGCTGCCCGGCGAGATGGGCGAACGCTTCAAGGTTATGGCCCTTGCGCGCGGGATCGGGGTCACACTTGCCGGCTTCAGCTTCCGTGACCTTTCGACGAGCCTGTAGAGTGGAGTGAATGGATCCGATTCATGCGATCGTGCTCGCCATCGTGCAGGGGCTTTCCGAGTTCCTGCCGATCTCGAGTTCCGGTCATCTGATCCTCGCTCCGAACCTGCTCGGCTGGCCCGACCAGGGGCTCGCCTTCGATGTCGCAGTCCATGTCGGCACGCTGGCGGCCGTCGTCGGCTACTTCCGCGTGCAA
>JAQBHG010000059.1:0-16087 GCA_032127975.1 Steroidobacteraceae bacterium | reverse complement strand
GGCGTTTGCAGCAAGCCGAACCCGCCCGGCTCGGCACCGATCAGGGGCAGGCCATCGGAAAGCACCTGGGTCAGCCGCCCGGGAAGTCCGCGAATCTGCAGGGTCGCGCCGCCGAGGCCCGGTGCGGTGGATGCCATGCGTACACCCGCCAACTCATTCAACAGGGTGCTGAGATTCCCGGGCTGGATCGTGAGGTTCTCCTCGATCTCCTCCTCCGGTACCGCTTCCACGCGGATGGGCTGGTCGCCGATGACCGTTCCGGAACGCGTCGCAGTGACCACGACCACCTGGGATTCCAGCGACTCGTCATGCAGTTGCACCGTGACCGGTTCATTGCCAGCCTCCAGGACATCAACTTCCGCGGACTCGCTGACGAAGCCGGCGCGTTCAATCCTTATCGTGTGTCTGCCCGCCTCCAGCGCCAGCCGGGCCTCGCCATGCAGGTCGGTGATCGCCCGGACTGCCCCTGCGTCAACGGTCGCGCCGCGCACAGGCGCCGTTTCGTGCAGCACGCGCACGGTAATTCGACCGGAGGCGGCTTGCGCGGCTGCGAATACTGGAAACGCGACCGCACAGACCATCAGCAACAGGGCCCAGTTGTGGTGGAAAACCGGAAGTCCTGAGGTTTGTTGCGGCACCGATCCTGCAGACCCGCCCTCTGCTACAGAGTTCCGTAAGTCTTTCAGCACATTGAATTTTTCAATCAATTCAAAGACAAAGATTACATCTGTTCATTCGTTGACACCATGTCAGTACGCACCTAAACTGTCCCCCATGTCCTACGTTGCCGAACGTCGCGAAGAGGAAAAGGAACGTCGACGCGCCGAGATCGTCGATGCGGCCGAGCGGCTCTATGCCGACGTGGGCTGGGACGCCGTCACGATGGACAGCGTCGCGAAAAGTGCCCGCCTCTCGCGCGCCCTCATCTATGTCTACTTCAAGGACAAGAGCGACCTGCTGCTTGCGATCGCCGAGCGCGCGCTGACCGAACTGCGCGAGCGCTTCATCGCGGCGGCGGCGACGCAGAGCTCCGGTCTCGACAAGGTTCAGTCCATCGGCCACGAATACGTGCTGTTCCAGCAGGAACTGCCGTACCGATTCGATGCCTGCAGCCGTTTCCACGCACACCAGGCCGTCGGCCAGCCGACCGACGACGCTTGCGCCGCTGCCGGTGACGCCGTGATCGCGGTAATCGCCGAAGCGCTCATGAAGGGTCAGGCCGATGGTTCGATCCGCAAGGACATCGGCAATCCCGCGCAGGTTTGCGTGATGCTGTGGGCATTCACACACGGCCTGATCCAGATCGGCACGAACAAGACCCAGGAAATCGCGCGCCTTGGCGTCGAGGTATCGCAGCTCATGGATGGTTCGTTCGCAATGCTCCGGTACATGCTGGCGGCGAAGCCCGCAGGCTGATTTTTTTGGATCACGGATTGACACATGTCCAAGCATTCAACGGCTGCACAAATCGGTATCTCGGGCTTCCTGCTCGCGCTCTTGCTTGCGATGCCAGTGGCGGCAACACCGGAAACCGATGAGCCTGCGGTGCTCCGCATCGCGGACGCGCTCGTCGCCGAGGCGCTTGAATCAAATCTGGGCCTCGACGCTGTGGAAGCAGGCGTGGATCAGCGTCTTGCCGCACTCGACATGGCGCGCGCGCGATTCCTGCCAGCGCTCGACCTGCAGCTACGCTACTCGCGCGCCGACGGCGGACGCGAGATCGAGCTGCCCGTCGGCGACCTGCTGAATCCCGTCTATTCCTCGCTGAATTCGCTGCTCGCAGCCAGTGGGCAGCCCGCGCCATTCACGCCGATTGCGAACCAGTCCTTCAGTTTCCTGCGCGAACGCGAGCAGGACTCCGTGTTGCGGCTCTCGCAGCCGCTCTACGACGCGCGGATCGCCGCTGCGCGACGCCAGGCCATGCATGGCTATGACGCAGCCCGTTACGGTCTCGACGCTTACCGCCTGCAACTGGAGCGCGATGTGCGCCAGGCTTATTACCGCTGGCTCGCATCCCGCGAAGCGGTCGAGATACTGTCCGCAACGCTCGATCTCGCAAGGGAGAACGAGCGCGTCAACGAAAGCCTGCATCGCAATGGAAAGGTTACGCGCGATCTCGTGCTGCGCGCCGAGGCCGATCGGCTCGAGATCGACCAGCAATTGATCCGTGCGCGGGCCACCGAGTCGCTCGCGCGCCGCTACGTCAACCTGCTGTGCAATGCGCCGCTGGCGCGCCAACTCGAAGCTGTCGCAGTGACCGATGGCGACCTGCCACGGCTCGCGGCCCGTGTCTCGCGACCGGCCGGTGCCACCGCTGCCGCCCTGCAGCTCGAGGAAACCGCGCTCGCGCATCGCGCTGAACTGCGCCAGCTCGAGGCAGGCGTGGCTGCGGCCGGCGAGTCGGAGCGCATTGCGAGGGCCGCCTTCAAACCGCAGGTCGCGCTCGCGGTCGACGCCGGCACCCAGGGTGCCGACTGGGACTACCGCGACCAGGACCCGTACGTCATGGCATCCGTGATCGTGCGGTTCAACCTGTTCAGCGGTGGCGCGGATCGAGCATCGGTGCGCGCCGCCCGCGCCAGGAGCGCCGAGCTGGTGGCAGGCCGCGCACTCGCCGAGCAGCAGATCCGCATCCAGGTGCACGAGGCGCTTTCGGACCTGGAAGTCGCAGAGGCCTCGCTCGCGACGGCAAGCCGACGCGCCGAGGCTGCGGCCGCAGCATTCGCAATCGTTTCGAAGAAGCGCGACCTCGGCCAGGTCTCGCCGGCCGAATACCTCGACGCACAGCGTGCCCTGACTGCGGCACGCCTGAACGGCAACGTTACGCGCTACGACGCATTCGCCGCGCTCGCGCAGGTGGAATACGCGATCGGCGGCGTGGAGCAGTAATCATGAACAACAGAATCCTGGTGCTGGTCGCAACACTTGCTCTCGCTGCCTGCGGCAATGACGCCGTTAGCACGGATGCCGCGGATGCTGCGCCCGTGCGGGTCACTGTGGTCGAAACGGCGTCCTCGGCGGAGGCGCTGCGCGCCATCGGCGTCGTGGCTCCAGCCGACGAAGTGCGTCTCGCGTTCAAGACCGGCGGCATGATCCGGACAATCAGAGTCGAGCAGGGCGAACGCGTGCGGCGCGGCCAACTGCTCGCGACATTGGCCGACGACGAGGTGGCCGCTGCCGTCGCACAGGCACAGGCGCTGGCCGACAAGGCTGCGCGCGACCTTGAGCGCGGCAAGGCACTGCTCGCCGATGAGGTCGCGACCCGTGAGCAGGTCGAGGATCTCGGCACCGCCAGTTCGGTCGCGGCCGCCGGATTGCGCTCCGCGCTCTTCAATGCGCGCCATGCGCGTATCGAGGCGCCCGGCGACGGCGTCGTGCAGAGACGCCTCGCGGAACCCGACGAACTGGTTGCCGCGGGCCAGCCCGTGCTGGTGGTCGGCAATACCGGCGGCGGCTGGATCGTGCGCGCCGTGCTGTCGGATCGGGACGTGGTTCGAGTACGGCACGGGATGACCGCCGAAGTGACGCTGGACGCCTTCCCCGGCCGGGTTTTTGCCGCAACCGTCACCGAGATCGCAGCCGCGGCCGATCCGCAGACTGGAACGTATGAGCTGAAGCTCGCGGTTGATCCCCAGGGCGAGCGTTTCGTCCAGGGCCTGGTCGCCAAAGCAATTATTGCAGGCCAGGACGCGGAAGGCGTGCCGGTCGTCCCGGTGACGGCGCTGCTGGAGGCGGATGGCAGCGCAGCCCTTGTGTTCGTGGTCGCGGATAGCGGCCATGCAAAGCGCGTCCCGGTGCGAACCGGGCGCATGCTCGGCGAGCGCGTCGAGATCGTCACGGGTCTGGTGCCCGGCGATCGCGTGGTCACGGAGGGCGCCGCCTGGCTCGACGACGATGACGCCGTGCGCGTGCTCGATGGCGGCTGAGGACGGCGCATGAGCCTCTGGTCATTCTCGGTTCACCGCTGGCAATTCACGCTGGTCGTATTTGCGCTCTTGATTGCGACCGGACTGTGGGCGCTCGGCGCGATACCGCGCGCCGAGGACCCGTCGCTGAAGTTCCCCGGCTCGCTGATCGTCGTGCAATACCCCGGTGCGGATCCGGAGGATGTCGAGAGGCTGGTCGTCGACCCTATCGAGGATGTGCTGGCCGAGCTCGATGACGTCAAGAGGCTGACCAGCACGGCGCTCGACGGGCTCGCACTGATCGAGATCGAGTTCGTTTACGGCGTCGACCCGGACCGCAAATATGACGAGGTCATACGCGAGATCAATGTCGTTAGGCCGACACTGCCTGCCGACGTGTTCGCGATTGACATCCGGCAGTTCAGCCCCGGCACAGTGAATATCGTGCAATTCGCATTGGTCAGCACCGATGCCGACTGGCGCGAATTCAAGAAGCACGCTGAGGATCTGGAGCAACTCATCGAAACCGTGCCCGGCGTGCGCCGTGCCGACACCTGGGCCTACCCGGCGCCGGAAGTGCGGGTCGCGATCGACCTGGAGCGCCTGTCAGCCTCAGGGGTCGCGCTGGGCCAGGTGATCGCCGCGATTCAGGGCGAGAACGCAAGCATCCCCGGGGGCGCGGTAGACGTCGGGATGCGACGCTACAACCTCAAGACCTCCGGCAGCTACGAGTCCCTGGCGGAGGTGGGCGATACGGTCGTCAGCGCAAGGGCTGGCCGCGTCGTGCATATCCGCGACATCGCCGAAGTGTCCTGGAGTGCAGAGGAAGAACGCTACATCGGCCGCTACAACGGCACGCGCGCCGTGTTCGTTACCGCGAGCATGAAGGACAACCAGAATGTTTTCGTGGTGCGCGATGCAATCTACGCGCGCCTGCCCCAGTACCGCGCGGGACTGCCCTCCCAGATCCGCCTGGAAAACGGCTTCGACCAGTCAGCCAACGTGGATCGCCGCCTGTCGCGGCTGCAGTTCGACTTCACGATCGCGATCGGGCTCGTGCTCCTGACCCTGCTGCCGCTCGGGCTTCGCGCCGCCGGCATCGTGATGATCTCGATACCGCTGTCGCTGGCGATCGGGCTGGCGGCCCTGTACCTGGCCGGTTTCTCGCTGAATCAGCTCTCGATCGCCGGCTTTGTCGTGGCATTGGGCCTGCTGGTCGATGATTCGATCGTCGTCGTCGAGAACATCGCGCGTAATGTGCGTCAGGGCATGCCCAGGCTGCAGGCCGCGATCGCCGCGACCGACCAGATCTGGCTCGCGGTGCTCGGCTGCACGGCGACACTGTTGCTCGCTTTCGTGCCGCTGCTGTTCCTGCCTGAAGGCGCCGGTGACTTCATCCGCTCGCTGCCGGCCGCCGTCCTGTTCACGATCCTGGCGTCGTTCTTCATCGCACTGACCATCATCCCGTTCCTGGCGAGCCGCCTGCTGCGTGGCGATGGGCGCCGCGAATCGCGCCGGCCCTGGCTTGCAGCGCCGCTCGCAAGGCTGCGCGCGGTGCTTGACCGCGCCGACCAGATCGCCGATCACGTACTCGCCGCGGTGATGGGCGCCATCCACCGGATCTACGGACCGGCCCTGCGCTGGGGACTCGGCCGGCCGCGCACGACCTTGGCCGCTGCACTCGGCGTGTTCGCGCTGTCGCTGCTGCTGGTGCCATGGATCGGCTTCAGCGTGTTCCCCACGGCTGATATCCCCCAGTTCCGTGTGCGTATCGAGACGGCGGACGGCGCGAGCCTCGCGGAGACCGACCGCGCGCTGCGCTTCGTTGAGCAGAAGCTCGCGGAAACACCGGGAATCCGCTGGTGGTTCTCCAATCTCGGTCGGGAGAACCCGCGAATCTATTACAACCTGCTGTCGCGAAACACTTCCGCAAATCTCGCCGAGGTGTTCGCGGAAGTCGAAGAGTACGACGCGGTCGCCACCGGGCGCCTGCTCGACGGCCTGCGGGCGGAATTCGCCGGCTATCCGGCGGCACACATCTCCCTGAAGCAATTCGAGAACGGCCCGCCGATCGCCGCGCCGATCGAGATCCGGGTGATCGGGCCGGACATGGAAACGCTGCGCGCCCTGGCAGTGGAAGTCGAAAAACTGATCGAAGGCACTCCAGGCACGCGCGACATCGTCAACCCGCTGCGCCTGTCGCGCATCGATATCGACCTGCACGTGGATTCCGAGAAAGCCGCACTGTTCGGCATCCCGGCAATCGAAGCCGACCGGACCGTCAGGCTCGCCGTCGCGGGTCTCGTCGCCGGGCAGTACCGCGATCCGGATGGCGACGAGTACGACATCACGCTGCGCCTGCCGATCGGGGCACGGCCCACACTCGACATGCTGCAGTCGGTGCAGGTCTCATCGCTGACGGGACGCCAGGTGCCACTCTCGCAGATCATCGATCCGCAGTTTCGGAGCGCGCCCAGCAGCATCAAGCGCTACAACCGCGAGCGTGCCGTTGCCGTCACGGCGCACCCGGCCACCGGCCATTCAACCGACGAATTGACTGTCCAGGTGATCGAGAAGCTCGATGCCATCACCTGGCCGCCGGGGTATCGCTACATAGCGGCCGGCGAGCTTGAAGCACGCGAGGAAAGCTTTTCCGGCCTCGGCGTTGCGATGCTGGTCGCGGTGTTCGGGATTCTCGCGGTGCTGGTACTCGAGTTCGGCAGCTTCCGCTCGATGCTGATCGTATTCGGTGTCGTGCCGCTCGGCATCACCGGCGGCCTGGTCGCGCTATTCCTGACCGGCTATACGCTTTCATTCACGTCGATGATCGGCATGATCGCGCTGGTCGGCATCGAGATCAAGAACTCGATCCTGCTCGTGGATTTCACGAACCAGCTGCGCACCGTCGGCCGGCAGCTCGACGATGCCATCGCCGAAGCCGGCGAAGTGCGCTTCCTGCCGATCCTGCTGACTTCGCTGACCGCGATCGGCGGACTCACGCCGCTGGCGATCCAGGGATCCGGACTCTATTCGCCGCTCGCGATCGTCATCATCGGCGGACTCATCAGTTCCACGCTGCTGGCCCGCCTGGTGACGCCCGTGATGTACAAGCTGCTGCCGCCGGACATCGAGCCACGCAAGGCGGCGGCCCTGGCGTCTGCCGGGACTACCCAGCCCGCCTAGCCCGGCGTTTCCGCAGCGCCCGCTTCGCCCTTCCTCATGGAACGGTCGACGACCGTCGCCGCCACGACATCGGCTCCGACATTCACCATGGTCCGGGTCATGTCGAGAATCCGATCGATGCCGAGGATGATTCCGATGCCCTCCGCCGGGATACCGAAGGCGACCAACAGTCCCGCGATCAGAGGCAGCGAGCCGCCCGGAATGGCGGCAACCGCGACGGCACTCAAGACCGCGAGCAACACGAGTGTCAGCTGCTGCGCAAGACTCAGCTCGATTCCGAATACCTGCGCAACGAACAGCACGACAGCCCCTTCATAGAGCGCGGTGCCGGCCATGTTCATCGTCGTGCCCAGCGGCAGCACGAACCCTGCGACCTGCGGGAGGATACCCAGCTTCCCGCGCGCCACCGTCAGCGCCGTCGGCAAGGTCGCTGCGCTCGAGCTGGTCGAGAAAGCCGTCACCAGCACCGGCCGGATCTCCCGCCAGAACTCCAATGGCCGGCGCTTCGCCAGGAACCGGAGCCACAGCGACATGGTGCCGAACAGGTGCAACATCATCACGACCAGGCAGCCGACCACGAAGATGCCGAGCGCGATGACGATGTCCCAGCCGATCTTGACGATCACGCTGTAGATCAACGCCGGCACCGCATACGGGGCGAGCATCAGTGCGAAATGGACTATTCGCGTCATGAGATCCGTGACTATCTGCAGCGCCGAACGCAGCTGTCCGCGTTCCCCGGCAGGCAGGCCCGTCGCAGCTGCACCGACCAGGATGGCAAACAGGATCAGTGGCAGTACGTCGCCCAGGCGACCCCGGTCGTTGCCCACGAAGGCACCAAACAGGTTGCGCGGCATGAACATGTCGACGATGGTCATCGGCGTGACCGGGGGTGATTCCGCCTGGCGCGCCACGGTCTCTTTGGCCTCGCCACCGTACTGCTCGAGCAGGCTCGCCTGCGCAGCCGGATCCATCGCCGAGCCCGGCTGCACGATATTCATCATCGCGAGCCCGAGGATGACCGCGATCGACATGTTCACGAAGAAGAGCGTGAAAGTCCGCGCTGCCAGCGGGCCGAGCTGGCTCAGGCGCTCGAGTTGCGCGACCCCGCTCGCCAGAGACGCAAACACCAGCGGGATCACGACAAAGAACAGCAGCCTCAGGAACACCTGGCCGAGGGGGTCGAGTGCCAGCGTCGAGAACTTGCGCGCTGCATCGAGCAGGTCGGGATAGAACGCACCCACCGCGAGCGTTAGCCCGCCCGCAACCGCGCCGACCACCAGCCCCAGCAGGATCCGATTGGCAAGTCGCGGGTCGATGTTGTCGGCGGTCATGTCCAAGTTCCTCCGGCGAATGTCGGCACGTGGCAATGTTAACCTCTCGTACGGAATTCCGGAGAGTCATGACTGTGCCATCGCGCGCCATGTTCCTTGCGATCCCGCTCCTGTTGGGCGCGTTGGTCGGTTGTGCGACAAGCCGTTCGCCTGAGCTGCCACGCCTGTACGAGACGTATCCCGCAGACCGCCATCAGGTACCGGTGATCCTTATCCCGGGGATGCTCGGCTCACGCCTGGTCGACCGCGAGACTGGTGCGGAAGGCTGGCCCGGCAGCACCCGCAAGCTCCTGACCAGCGGCTACCAGGAACTGGCGTTGCAGATCGATCCCGCAACACTGGAGCCGCTGGACGACGGACTGGTGCCGGGCGGCTTGTTCGACAGCGCGGGCGGGCAGGATTACTACGTCCGGATTGTCAATGCGTTACAGCAATCCGGTGGCTACCGGCAGGCGCACCCCGGCCAGCCCGCCACGCGTGGCGAAGCGCGGTTGTACACGTTCACCTACGACTGGCGGCAGGACATGGTCCGCTCGGCAAAGATGCTCGATGAGATGATCGAGCAGATCCGACGTGACTACGGCGACCCGGACCTGCGCGTGGACGTGGTCGCGCACAGCATGGGCGCCATGATCGTGCGCTACTACCAGCGCTACGGCACTGCCGACGTGCTGGATAGCAATGCTTTCCCGGTCACCGGTGCCGGCGCGCGCAAGCTGCGCCGAATGGCGCTGATCGGCATCCCCAATCTGGGTTCGGTGAGCGCAATCCACTATTTTATCAATGGCTACCGCGTCACGTTGTCCCGCCTCCTGACCGAAGGTGTCGCGACCATGCCGGCCATGTACGAGTTCTTTCCGAGCCGGCAGGTCACCTGGATCACGACCGCGTGGGGCGAACCGCTGGACTTCGACGCGTTCGACGTCTCGGTCTGGAGGAATTTTGGATGGTCAGTCTTCAACCACCAGGTGCAACGCAGGATGGCGTCTCATCCCGAAAAGTGGCCACCCCAGGACGTGTTCGAGCGCTATTTCGAGAAGCACTTGATGCGCGCGCAGCGCTTTGCCTGGTCATTGATGGTCCCGGTCGGCGATGTCGAGTTGGTCGAGCCGTTCCTGTTTGGCGGCGATTGCGTGCCGACGCCGGCGCGCCTGGTCGTCGAGGAAGTGGATGGTGATGCCGTCGCGCGCCTGATACCCGAGCAGATACTCAGGCCCGTGCCCAGGATCGACTACGACAAGCTGATGTACGAGCCAGGCGACGGCAGCGTCACAAGGTCATCATTGCTCGGCAGGCAGGAACCGGACCCGTCGAATCCGCGGCACGAGCTCGCCACCGTGGAACCCGACCGGGCATTATTCTATTGCGAGGATCACACGGCGTTGACCGGAAATCGCCATTTCCTCGGCGACCTGCTGCATTACCTGTTGAGTCCGGACTGATCCGCGGCCCCGGCCTTGACGATATAGCTGCACCATTTGCAGTCCTCGCCGGCCTCCGGGACGCCGCCCCCGCCGACGGTCGCAACCGTGCGCCGGAACGTGTCGAGCACCCAGGCATCGTCCCCGTCGTAGGGAATCATGTACGTCGAGAACCGGAGCGCGTCGCGGAATTCGCCTGCCCTGGCGTCCCCGTTCGCATAGACAAACCAGCCACGGTCGCTGACCTCGAATCCCTGGCGCCGCACCAGGAACTGGTAAACCTCCATCTGCCGCTGGTACGACGGATAGAGTCCCGCGGTTGTCGGTATCTCCTTGCGGGCGGTCGCCTTGTAGTCAGCAACGATCAGCTCGCCGGTCGCCGCCTGCCAAAGGTCGTCGACGGCGCCAAACAGGGTCCAGCCGGTCTGCTCGTCGATCCAGCGCACGCCCGTGAAATTCTGGCGCCACTTGTCGAGTTTGGGGTGCGCAAATGGCACGGCGTCGAGCCCCGCCTCCTCGAACAGCGGGTGTGGCTCGCCGGCCGCGCGATAGCGGTCGAACTCCGCTTTCAGCAGCGTATCCACGGCAAGATTGAGCGTGAAGGGCGGACCGCTGGGCCGGGGAATGCCGAGCGCGACATCGAGGTAAAGACAACGGGGACATTCGACGAAGAGATCGATCTTCGAGCGGCTCAACTGGCGGCGCTGCAGTGAGCGACTGGTCATCAAAGCCTCTGTGAAGAGGCCGCCGCGCCGCGATAGTGTGCTGGACTAACCCGTGTGGGATTGGATTCACCCGACCGTGGCGCGGCGGGCCTTGCTAACAATGCCCGTTAACGTGATGTGATTTCAAGTGGCATTGCATCGTTGATGCTGCGACGAGGCGATCCGATGGAGCGGCAGGCCGGTGCCGGCGTCGCAATTGCGAGGCTAGAATCACCTGCAACTGCACATCTGCGCAGGCCACGGGAGCGATCGCCATGCAATCGTCGATTCGAGTCTTTGCGACCAGGCCAGCATGCACGGCGCTTGCGGCAGTGCTGCTTTTCGCGCTGCCGGCAACGATGTTGCATGCCGAACCAGCAAGCCCAGAGGCGCTTGCGGTCGGCGTCGCCCAGCTTCGCCACGCGATCGGCCAGTGGAATGTCACTACGGCCCAATTTGGCGAGGACGGTTCCGTCTTGAGCACCATGCCGGGCAGCTATCGATTTGAATGGGTCGTGCCGGACCGTGTCGCGAGCGGTCGCTCCGAGATCCCGGAGCTCGGCACCGCCTCCGGCATCCTGTTCTACGTGCGCGAGCGGCGCGCGACGATCGAGATGGTCTCGGTCGGCGCCGACGGACATCTCTGGGTCATGACCGGACCCATCGACGGCGAGACACGCAGCACGCCACCAACGCCGCTGGCCGACGGCGGCTCCATGCAACTGCGGTTTACGCGCTTCAACGTGGAACCGGATCGGTTCGAGTCGCGCATGGAGTTCACGCTTGACGACGGCGCGACCTGGAAGCCCGGCAATCACCAGGTATTCCTGCGTGCCACGGCGGCGCCAGGAGACTAAGCCGGCCGGCGCTGCTCAGCGCTTCCCGGGCACCAGAAGCGTCGGCACCGTCGATGCCCGCACGATGCCCTCCGCCACGCTGCCAACCACCAGGTCGTAGATGCGACCGTGCCCGTGGCTGCCGAGCACGATCAGCCCGGCCGACAGCCGGCCCGCTTCGGCGACGATCGTTTCTACCGTCGGCCCCTGCAGGAGCAGCGCAGTCGTCTCGACGCCCGCCGAACGCAGGCGCTCCGCCAGCCCCTGCAACTTCAGGTGCCGGTCGTGATGCTCGGCCGCGACCTGGCTGCGGACGACGCCGGGGCCGGTTTCATAACCGACGAAATCGGGATCCGGCGGGGCAACATGCATGAGCCAGACATGGGCGGCCGGCAATTTCGCGATTTGCTCGAGTATCTGCAGCACCTGTTCCGTCACCGGTGAAAAATCGACCGCTGCCAGGATATTCATGATCCCACCTCCGTGCGCAGGCGCGACCGCAGCCACGGCAGGTCTTTCGCCAGTTCCCCGACATAGGCGCGCGTGAACTTCTTCGCGGAATCCCGCGAAAGATGCGACCACTCGGGAACGTCGAGCCCCTGCATCGCCGGGTAATCCTCGAAGTTGACACCGTAGGCGCCAGTTTCGCGCAGCAGGCGGTCCCAGGTTCTTGCGCGCGGCGCCGAGTGCAGTTCGTTCTCGTAGTACAGGCCTGCCGAAGGCGAACGGATAAAAACCACTTCGCCGCCTCGCGCGCGGATTTTCTTCACGGCGTCCGTGGCTTCCTCGCAAGCCCGCGTAATGGGCGCTTCTTCCATCAGCCTGCCGTCGAAGGGTCCCCAGGCCATGCGCGCGTGCTCGCGCAGGCGCTTGTTGTTCTCGATGCCGCTCCACAGGAATGTCTGGCGATCGTCCGTCGTCTCCCACACTTTCCAGACGTCCAGGTAGGGGCGCACGATCTCGCCGCGATTTGGCAGGTTCACCTGGTCGATCAACGCGGTCAGCGTGTAGGAGCTGTCCAGGAATGCGAGATGCCGCGACAGGAATACGCCGACCTGGTTGCCGAAGCGCTCCGAGGGCGATTGGTCCTTCCAGTAGTCCACCACCCCGGCGAATACCGGGATGCCGAGCCAATCGCCAAAGAAAATGTCCGGCGTCACGCCGACCACCAGCAGGCCCTTGAATTCCGGATCGGCGGCAAAGTCGGCGAGCATCGGCCTGGGATTGGTGCCCGCAAGTGCAAGCTGGATCGGGCGCCTGCCCGTCAGCTCCTGCCATACGTCCAGATTCGTATCGAACAGGATGCGCGAGGAACCGATGACCACGACGTCGTCGTAGTCGCCGGACGCAATCTTGCGGCGCTCGACCGCCCATTGTGCCTTGCTGTCATCCAGGTCCCCGGCAACCAGTCCGATGGAGCGCATCTGCAGTTCCCACCCGATCACGCCTGCGGTTACCAGCGCGAGCACCAGCCAGCCGATCGCGACCAGCCGCGTTACCGGGATTGCCCGCCGTGTGACTTCTTTTCCCAATGTGTCCGGATTGCTCATGCGATGTGCCTAGAACTGGAAGTAGATGAACGCCGTGCCGGAGCCCTGCGTGATTATCACGGCAAACAGCATCGCCGCGCAGGCGAGCCCGGTAAGCCACCAGGGAGTGCGCGACACGACCTGCTCGATATCACGGTCCCGCATCAACCAATGCGTCGCGACGATGCAGGTGATCAACACGGCCACCTTGATCATGTAAATCGTCGCCAGGACGGGTTCCGCATCGCCGGCCAGGCCGGCCATGCCCTGCAGGATCTGCGCGGCACCGCCGAATGTATGCGCACGGAAGAACACCCAGGTCACATTGACGAGCGCGTAGGTCAACAATCCGAGAGCAAGGCGGTTGATCCAGCGCACGGGCTCGCCATGAATCCCCGTGCGATCGCGGATCCAGCGCTCGCCGGCGAGATACAGGCCATGCAGGCCGCCCCAGGCGACGAATGTCCAGTTCGCGCCATGCCACAGCCCGCCCAGCAGCATCGTCAGCATCAGGTTCACATAGGTTCGGGCTTCACCCTTCCGGTTGCCACCGAGCGGCACGTACAGGTAATCGCGCAGCCAGGTTGACAGTGAGATGTGCCAGCGACGCCAGAAATCGGAGAAGCCGAGCGCGGCATAGGGCATGCGAAAGTTGTTAGGCAGCGCAAAGCCGAGGCAGAGCCCGGTGCCGATCGCAATGGTCGAGTAACCGGCGAAATCACAGAAGATCTGCCCCGAGAAAGCCAGCGTGCCCAGCCAGGCATCCGCGAAACCGACGGGACCTTGCGCGCCGAAGACCGCGTCGGCCGTACTCGCGAGCCCGCCATCCGCAATGACAATCTTTTCGAACAGGCCGAGCGTCATCAGGCCGAGTCCCCACAATATCTGGTCGCGTGTCGCGTACTTCTCCACCGCGAACTGCGGCACGAGCTGGCCGGGGCGCACGATCGGCCCGGCGACGAGCTGGGGGAAAAAAGTGACGAACAGCGAGAAGTCCAGGAATGACTTGAGCGGCTTCGACCTGCCGAGATAGACGTCCAGCGTGTAGGACATCGTCTGGAATGTATAAAATGAAATGCCGACCGGCAGCACGATGTTCCAGGCGACCGGCTGGTAGTCGATGCCGAACGACGCCATCAGCAGCTGCCAGTTCTTCAGCAGGAACTCGCCGTACTTGAAGAAACCGAGAAACCCCAGGTTGGCCGCAAGCGAAATCAGCAGCCACGCTCGGCGGCGCATCGCGCTCTTGTCACGGGCGGCGTAAATGCCACGCGCGATGAACCAGTCGACGATCGTCGAGATCCACAGCAACAGCACGAATGGCGGGTTCCAGGCCGCATAGAACACGTAGCTGGCGACCAGCAGGTTGGCCTTCTTCGTGGTCCATGACAGCGGCAGCCGATGCAGCAGCAGCACCATGACGAAGAACACGATGAACGTGAGCGAGTTGAATACCACTGCGGGTGCTTTCTGGTTCTCGGTTTTCGGCTCGCGGAGTATGCGGGAATCGCGGCGGCCCGCGGAGCCGCCCGGCGAGGCAGAAATGCTTGTGCAATCGACAGCGAGGTTTAAGATGATTGCCCCGCGGGGGCCGGATCCGTGTCAACGTACCGATCCGGTTTTATTTTATAATCAATAAGTTAGGGGGTTACATGCGTGGACAAAGATTGCTTCTGATCGTGGCGGCATGTGCGGGACTGGCTGCAGGCTGCACCAAGCCGGCGCCGGAAGCGCCCGTGGTCGACCTGGCCGCGGAAGCACAGGCCGTGCGCGATCGCTCGGCAGCCTGGTTGCAGATGGCGCAGGCGAGAGACTTCGCCGGCATCGCGAATGACATGTATGCCGCTGATGCGGCCACGATGTTCGACGGTAACATCAGCCACGGCACGGCTGAGATCCTGGCGAGCTCGGAAGCGGATAACGCCAAGACACCGGATTCAACCATCGAGTGGTCCACAACGAGCGTGCAGGTCGCGGGTTCCGGTGACTTCGCCTACGAACTCGGCAGCTTCACCTTCGACCCGGACGGCGCCGGTGACGCAGCTGCGGCGACTGGTGAATACGTCACCGTCTGGACCAAGGCGGATGGCGGTTGGCGCGCGGTGGTGGATGCCGGCACGGCCCGCAAGGCGGCCACAGCTCCTGCAGGAGGCTGAACCATCCTGCCGGCTCGACCTGAATGGTCGGCGGCATGAAACCTGATCCCGTCGAACCGCCCAGGCTGCATCGCGGCCTGCGGCGGTTCGATGTGATTTCGCTGACGGTCAACTCGGTCGTAGGCGCCGGTGTCTTCGCGATACCCGCCGGGCTCGCAATCTCTTCCGGGCGCTGGAGCCTCGCGGTCGTGTTCGCGGCATTCGCCGTGGTTGCACTGCTTGCGCTGTCGCTCGCCGAGGTCGCAAGCCGCTTCGACGTCACCGGCGGGCCGCAATATTACGCGCAGCATACCTTCGGCCCGCTGACCGGTTTCACGGTCGGCTGGTTGTTCGTCGTATCGCGCTTCGCTTCCTTTGCGCTGATCGCCTTCGTCATGCTCGACTACGCCGCCGCGCTGTGGCCGGTGCTTGCCGAACAATGGGCGCGCAATGTCGCGATCACCGTGTTCACGATTTTCCTGACAGTCGTCAATGTGCGCGGCGTCACCCGCGGCGCCTGGGTCGGTAACCTGCTGACCATCGCGAAGATGCTGCCCCTTGGGCTGATCGCGCTCGCCGGCCTGTGGTTCGCCGGCTGGAACAACCTCCCGACGACGGCGCCACGGGAACCGAACGGCCTGACCGACGGGTTGCTGCTCGCCTTGTTTGCCTGCTTTGGCTTCGAGGTCGCCGCAATCGTCGCCGGCGAAATGCGCGAGCCGCGCCGCGACCTCGCGATCAGCATCCTCGCCGGGCTCGGCATTTCCTGCCTGCTGTACCTGCTCCTGATGCTTGCCTGCTTTGGGGTGCTGCCGGATACGGCTGCATCCGTGCTGCCACTCGCCGATGTCGCCGGGTACTTTCTGGGGCCGGTCGGCGGCACATTGATGTCGGCGGCAGCGGTCGTCTCCTGTGCGGGCGGACTTGCAGTCGCGATCCTGGTCTCGCCGCGAAACATGTTCGCACTCGGCGAAAGCAGCGACCTGCCGCCTGCGTTCGCCGGCGTGCATCCCGCGTGGAGGACGCCCCACGTCTCGATC
>JAQBHG010000058.1:0-31118 GCA_032127975.1 Steroidobacteraceae bacterium | reverse complement strand
TCAGTCTCCAGGTCGGGCAAGCGGAATTTGAGGGACTCCGGATCGAGGATCTCGGCCTCACCTGGACGCCGGGCGAGGGCTCTGTCGGCAAGGCCGGTGTTCGTGCTACCCGCATCCGCGGAATCGCCGCAACCGGACTCTTGTCTGCGGTTTCGATCGACTGCGCGGAACTGTCGATTTCCGGCGACCAGCTCAGCTGCAAAGTCGGCCGCATGAGCGGCGCGCTCGGAAGCCTCGGCGGCCAGAACACGAGATTCAGCGCGCGCACGCAAGCCGACGGGGGTCTCAGGCTGCACCTTGACTCCGTTGCGCTGGCCGGCGGTCGCGCCAGCGTGGACTTGCTGCTCAATGGTTCGAATTGGACGCTTGATTCGTCCCTCTCGGAAATCGACATCGCGGCGATGACAACGATTGCTGCTCCATGGTTTGAGCTTCCCGAGGGATTCACGGTCGCGGGGCGCGCCTCCGGGCGAATAAAGGCCGGTGGCCGCAACGACGACGTCACGACTGCTAATGTGGATCTCGAGATAGCAGGCCTCGACTTCGCGGATGCGGCAGGCTCGCTTGCCGGCGAGGCGGTCGCCGGCAAACTCAAGGTCAAGCTCGTGGTTGACGCCGCGGGCGATTTCGCGACCGATGGCAGCCTCGCCCTGACTGGCGGCCAGGCCTACAGCGATCCGGTTTTCCTGGATTTCGGCGCACATCGAATGTCCGTGGATTTCTCCGGCACTCTTTCGTCGGACACTACCCGGTTCCGCGCAAGCGAGTTTTCGCTGGTGCATGACAGCGTCGCTGCCGTATCCGGATCCGCGACGCTGGATCTTGCCGGCGAAACCATGCTTCAGCAGGCGAAGCTCGCCATCTCGGATCTCGATCTCGCGAGCGCGTTGCCAGCATACGTGCAACCGTACCTGATCCGGACCTCGTTCAAAGACATCGGGGGTCTTGGGCATGTCCATGGAGAGGTTGATGTCACCGGCGGCC
Source organism: Steroidobacteraceae bacterium (assembly GCA_032127975.1). Taxonomy (GTDB): domain Bacteria; phylum Pseudomonadota; class Gammaproteobacteria; order Steroidobacterales; family Steroidobacteraceae; genus SCUD01. The sequence continues at coordinate 30,134 of JAQBHG010000058.1, read as the reverse complement.
TTCCGAGCCGCGCAAAACTGGAGTTCGAGCAGGTCACGCTCGACAGCCAGACCGGCTCACTGTCCATCAGCGGGCTCGGCGGCACGCTCAACTGGTTCGATGATGCGTCGCGCAGCGAGCTCGCAGGAGAAATTGGCGATGACTCGTTCCGGTCGAGCCTCTCCTGGGAATCGGCGAATCTCTGGGGAATCGAGTTCGGCGCCGTCGAACTGCCCTTCACTACCACCGGGCGCCATTTCCGGTTGCTGGAAGCGGTGTTGCTGCCGATCTTCGACGGCGGTATCGCGATCGAGACACTGCGAATACGCCACGCCGGCACCGACCAGATGTATCTGCGATTCGACGCCGAGCTCCGGCCGATCAGTGTCGCATTGCTTAACCGCGCGCTCGGATGGCCGGCATTTTCCGGCACGATCTCGGGCCGAATTCCAGGCTTGCAGCTTTCGCAGGGCGTCGTGACGCTTGATGGGAACATCGAGGCCGCCGTTTTCGACGGCCGCATCGTCGTGCGCGACCTGAGCCTGAGCGACCCGCTCGGCAGGTTTCCGCGCCTCCACGCCAGCATTGACGTGGAGAATCTTGACCTGGAACTCGTGACCAGCACGTTTTCATTCGGGATGATCACCGGCCGCCTGTCCGGCCGGGTGGAAGATCTTGAGACATTCAACTGGATGCCGGAGTCCTTCGACGCCCGATTCCAGACTCCAGCGGGCGACCGGTCGAAGCACAGGATCAGCCAGCGGGCCGTCAAGAACCTGTCGAGCATAGGTGGCGGCAGTGGCGGCGGTGTTGCCGCCGCCCTGCAGGGCGGATTCCTGAAGTTTTTCGACAGTTTCCGCTATGAACGTCTTGGGCTCAGTTGCCGGCTCGCCAATGACGTTTGCACGATGAACGGCGTCGAGAACACCGCCGGCGGCTACTACATCGTCAAGGGTGCGGGCCTGCCGCGCATCAATGTGATCGGCAGTCAGTCGCGTGTGGCCTGGACCAGGCTGGTCCGCCAATTGAGCGCGATGCTGGAGTCCGAGATCATCGTCGAGTGAGGCCGGCCGGTGCGCTAGAATCGGTTCAGGCATCGTTCAGCCGCCGGCCGTGAGCATGGCACTCGACCGGCACGGAATTCGCAGGAGGATTTGACATGATTCGCTGGATCTCTACGGGCATTGTCGTCGGCTGCCTGGCGCTCGCCGCCTGCGTGACGATCAACGTCTATTTCCCCGCCGCCGCGGCCGAGAAAGCGGCTGACCGCATCATTGAAGACATCTGGGGCCCCGGCAAGGCGGCAGAGCCCGCACCGAACGAGCAGTCGTCGCTGGGCGTACGCGGGGGCGAGCTGATGCTTGTGGCCCTGCGTGGAACGCTCGACTTTGTCGTGCCCGCCGCGCAGGCACAGGCGGACATCGATGTTTCCAGCCCGGCCATCCGGACATTGACCTCGTCGATGAAGGCCCGAGCCGCCGACCTCGAGCAATTTTTTGTGTCCGGCGCCATCGGCCTGACAACGGACGGCCTCGTCGAGCTCCGTGACGTCAATTCCGTGCCGCTTGCAGACCGCAACCGCGCGCGCAAGCTGGTGGCCGACGAGAATGCGGATCGCAATGCGCTCTACGCCGAGATCGCAAATGCGAATGGCCACCCCGAATGGGAATCGGACATACGCGGCACGTTTGCCCAGCGCTGGATCGCAAACGCGCGCGCCGGCTGGTACTACAAGAAAGGCAGCGGCGACTGGGCCAGGAAGTGACCGATCGCCTCAGGCGCCGATCACGGCGCCTGAGCCTTGCGCTTCGATCAGCCTTGGACCTTCGTTTTTCGGGGTGTTGACGAGCCGACTGACCTGCCAGGCCTTCAACGCCTTTGCATCGTACGGCCCGAGAATCTCTGAAAGCGTTTCGGTGTCCGAAAAGGCCGGGTCCATCCAGCGGTCCCAGGCCGATTCCGGCAACACCACCGGCATTCGCTCGTGGATCTTGCGTATCGATTCAGATGCGTCGGTCGTCACGATGGTGCACGACTCGAGCAACTCCCCGCCCGCCGGGTCCTTCCATCGTTCCCACAGGCCCGCGAACGCGATCGGTCGTGGATCACGAAGCCGGACAAACCAGGGTTGCTTCCCTCCCGGCGCGGCCTGCCATTCATACCAGCCGTCGGCGAGGACGAGGCAGCGCCTGCGGCGGAATGCGTCGCGATAGGCCGGCTTCCCGGCAAGCGTCTCGGAACGTGCATTGATCATCCGGTTACCGATCGCGCGTTCCTTGGCCCAGCGCGGCACCAGCCCCCAATGCAGCATGACGAGCGTTCGAGATCCTTCCTCGGCAACGCGCACTGCAGGCACGGATTGCGTCGGCGCAATGTTGTAGCGCGGTACGAGTTCAGGCTTGAAGTCCAGCGCAAATGTGCGCTTGACGGATTCAGCCGGTGAGAAGAACGCATAGCGCCCGCACATGACCGTTACTCCCGGATACCCGTGCCCCGGTTCATCAGCGTGACGACCAGCGTGAACATCGCGATCGCGAATGCCGTCATGATCGCAAACGCAAGCCCGACATTGACATCGCTGGTGCCGAGAAAGCCGTGGCGGAATGCGTTGACCATGTACAGGATCGGGTTGGCGTAGGAAAGCCGCTGGGCCCATTCCGGCAGCAGCGACACCGAGTAGAACACGCCGCCAAGGTAAATCATCGGCGTCAGGATGAAGGTCGGGAACCAGGAGATCTGGTCGAAGTTCTTCGCGAATATTGCGTTGAAAAAGCCGCCCAGCGCGAACACCACCGAGGTCAGCAGCACGGAGCCGGCAACCAGCAGCGGATTCTCGACCGGAATATGCGTGAAGAACAGCGCAACACAGGTCACGACCGTACCGACCAGCAACCCGCGGATGACGCCGCCGGTAATGTATCCGATCACGATCAGCCAGTTCGGCAGCGGCGCAACCAGGAGCTCCTCGATGTGCTTGCCGAACTTCGCGCCGAAAAAACTCGAGACGACATTGCCGTAGGAATTCGTGATGACGGCCATCATGATCAGGCCCGGCGCGATGTACTGCATGTAGTCGTAGCCACCCATCGGCCCGATCCGGCGACCGATCAGGCTGCCGAAAATGATGAAGTACAGCGTCGCGGTCACGGCGGGCGGCAAGAGTGTCTGACCCCAGATCCGGAGAATTCGCCCGAACTCGCGCCGCATGATCGTCTTGAGGCCGATGCGGTGAATGTGCGCGAGCGACGGAGCAGTTGCTTCCATGTCAGCCTCGCTGGCCACTGGCGGCGCCCCTGTTCTCGACCAGGCGCATGAACAACTCTTCCAGCCGGTTGACCTTGTTGCGCATGCTGGCGACCTCGAAACCGCCCTGCGTCAGGCGCGCGAAGATGTCATTGAGGCTCTGTTCCTTCGAGACCTCGACTTCCAGCGTGTGGTCGTCCGTCATGCGCGACACATAGCCCGGCAACGGCGGCGGCCCGGCAATCGCGCAACGCAGGTTCAACACGAATGTCTCGTGGCTCAGCTTGCGTATCACGCCGGCCATCGAGTCATTCTCGATGATTCGGCCGCCGTCAATGATCGCGATGTTGCGGCACAGGCTTTCGGCTTCCTCCAGGTAATGTGTCGTCAGGATAATCGTCGTGCCCTGCTCGTTGATGCCGCGCAGGAATGCCCACATGCTGCGCCGGATCTCGATATCCACGCCCGCGGTTGGTTCGTCGAGTATCAGCAGCCGCGGCTCGTGCACCAGCGCGCGCGCGATCATCAGGCGCCGCTTCATACCGCCCGACAGCGAGCGTGCGATCTGGTCGCGCTTGTCCCAGAGCTGGAGCTGGCGGAGGTATCTTTCGGCGCGCTCGAGAGCGAGGCGTCGCGGGATTCCGTAGAAGCCGGCCTGGTTCACAATGATCGTGAATACTTTCTCGAACTGGTTGAAGTTGATTTCCTGCGGCACGAGCCCGATGCATGACTTTGCGTGGGCGAGCGCGCGGTCGATGTCATAGCCGAACACCTCGACATTGCCACCCGACTTCGTCACCAGCGACACGATGATGCCGATGATTGTCGTCTTGCCAGCGCCATTCGGGCCGAGCAGCGCGAAGAAATCGCCTTCCTGAACGTCGAGGTCGATGCCGCGCAGCGCCTGCACGCCATTGCCGTAGGTCTTGGTCAGGCCGCGGATCGAAAGCGCCTTCATGAGACTCCGGGGAAACGATGGAAAGATGGCGGACAGGCGCGAAGCGTAAGCTGCGGCCTGATCCGCGGCAACCACCGGAGCAATGCCGATCAGGTGAGCGCGGTGCGCCTCGGTCGGCGCTGCAGCGCCTGCAGGCGGGCACTTTCGGCACCCTGGATCTGCAATCCTAGTTGCTGCAGCACGCTGACAGACTTGTCATCCGGATGTGCGGCACATCCCTCGAACTGGAGCCAGAATCGCGCCCGTGAGCTGAAACGAGCCGTCAGCGAAGCCGCGACCCGCCGCGCAATGCCGTCAAATGCCGCGACCGGAAGCGATGCAAATGCCGCGATCGTCGCGGACGCCATGCCAAACATGAGTCTTGCACCAGGCGCGCGCGTCTGCGCAAGGTGCCAGGCCAGCATGATCACGGTACGGGCGAACCCGACGATGCGTTCATCGATTGCCAGCGCGGGCTCCCCATCCTGGACTGCGCCCGCAGCGGCAATCTGGCTCTCCCAGAAACTGCCGTCATCGAAGCGCAGATCAAAGAGCGCATAGGGCAACCCCTCGCAGAGCCGCTGTTGTGCCTCCGGATCGATCAGCGCGTCCACTGCTCGCGGCGGCAGGCCGGAAATCAGCTTCAGCCGCCCCTCTTCCGCCAGTTCCGCCGCGAGATTGAGGAACGCGAGATTCATCGAGCACAGAGCCTTGCGGGTGGCTGCATCCAGCAGGGTGCGCTCTGACCAGTCGGCATTCCCTGCTGGCGGTGCCAACGCAAGCGGTTGTTGGCGATTCATGGCATTTCTCCCCGTTGACGTGCCATTACGTTAGCGGCCAGCTCTTGGTCTGGCTCGTGATTTACTGGTAAAAAAATACCAGCAAGTTATCCTGACGTCAAGGCCACCGCAATGCGAATCACCGACGACCGCTACACCCGCGACCGGCTCCGACTCGACCTGGCACTTCGCCTGATCGGGCACGAGGCGCGAACACGAACCATCCGCAGCTGGACCGGCCTGACCGATGACCGGATCCGCAAGCTCTACCGCTCGTATGTCGCGGACGCCGGGCGCCGCGACGTCCGGCGCCACCGCGGCAAGTCGCCGCGCCAAAGCGCCTTTTTCATGCGCAATGCCGGCATCCGCCGGGAAGCGGCGGGCCTCGCGACGCTGCTGTGCATCCTCGGTCTGCTGCGCCGTGACGCACGCAGCTCACCGGGCGGCATGGACCAGCTGCGCTGGGGCGAGAGGTTCTGCGAGGCCTACGAGACCTTTGCCGGTCTTTTTGAGCACCCGCAGATTTCATTCGAACACGCTTGCCATCTGATGCGCTCGCTGGCGCGGCAAAACGAGCTGTGCCTGGACGATTGCGAAGGCTGTGGCAGCCTGCTCGTTGTCCTGCGCTATGCCGAGAAGCCGAAAGCCTGCGAATTCTGCGCTTCGACCCGCCCGCCCGCCCGTCCGGGCCTGTCGGTGGGTGACTGTTAGAATGGCGCGTCTTTCCTCGAGGAACGGTCTCCGATGCGCCCTGACATCGAGCGCCCCAACGTGTTTGCCGGGCCGCATGTCGATCGACTGAAATTCTCGCGCGCCGATGCCGAGATGGTTTCACTTGCCATTGCGGGAGGCTCGGCCCGGCTGATTCCGGTCTGGCGCTCGCGCTGTCCGCTGATCCGCGCCCCGCTGCCCAGCGCCTTCCTGCTCGAATTCGGAGTCGGACCGCTGGCGGACATTGCCGCGGATGAGTTGATCCTGCTCGGCGAATACGGCGGCCGCGCCATCTTCACGACCGAGATCGAGGCCGATGAGCCGCCTCCGCTAACCGACGGCGCCGAATTCGCCGACCTGCGCCTTGCCGCGGGATTGCTAGCGCACGAAGAGGCAGGGCTCCTGGCCTACGCGCGCGCGATGGTCTCATTCCGTCACCGTCATCGCTTCTGCGGCAGTTGCGGTGCACCGACCCGACCGCAGCAGGCCGGGCGCATGATGGCCTGCACCAATGCGGACTGCGCCACGGAATTCTTTCCCCGCGTGGATCCGGCGATCATCGTGCTCGTCACGCGAGACGACCGAATCCTGCTTGGACGCCAGGCCGGCTGGCCCGCGGGCCGTTATTCCACGATCGCGGGTTTTGTCGAGCCCGGCGAGAGTCTCGAGGACGCGGTCCGTCGTGAGGTGCTGGAAGAAACCGGCATCGTGGCGGGCACAACGGATTACCAGTCATCCCAGCCCTGGCCATTTCCCCGTTCGCTGATGCTCGGTTTTCGGGCCGAGGCGCTTTCGACCGAGATCCTGCTGGGCGACGAGGAACTCGAGGATGCACGCTGGTTCAGCCGCGCAGAGATCGCGGCCGGCACGCCATTGCTGCCATTTCCACAGTCGATCGCATTCCGGCTGATCGAGGAATGGTACAACGCCGGCAGCGCGCGCCCGCTCGCCGAGGAGGCCGGGCTGCGCGGGCGAGGCTAGCGTTTCATGTGCCTTGCCCTGATCGCCTATCGCACGCACCTGCGCTACCCGCTGGTACTCGCCGCCAATCGCGACGAATTCCATGCGCGACCGGCACAGGCGCTCCACTGGTGGAATGACGGTGTCCGCATGCTCGCGGGCCGCGATTTGCAGGCCGGCGGCACCTGGCTGGGGATCGATGGCTCGGGCCGCATGGCGCTCGTGACGAACTACCGCGACCCTTCATTACCCAGGCCCGAAGGCGTTTCCCGCGGAACGCTGATTGGCGAGTTTCTCGGCGGCCGGCAGGACGCAGTCGGGTTCGCGCGTGCGACGGCATCACGCGCGAGGCAGTTCAGCGGCTTCAACCTGCTTGCGATGGAGCACGAATGCCTTGCCTATGTCACGAGCCACCCGGAACCCGAGGTGCGCATGCTCGCCCCTGGTGTCTATGGCCTGAGCAACCGGCAGCTCGACACGCCCTGGCCGAAACTGCTGCGCACGCGCGAGCGCTTCGAGCAGGAACTGGCGAATGATCATCCGCGACCCGGCGTATTGATGCGCATGCTATCGGATCGCACAACCGCTGCCGACGAGTTGCTGCCCGATACCGGTGTCGGGCTCGAATGGGAGCGGCGGCTGTCGGCACCCTTCATCGTCAGCGACAGTTACGGCACCCGTTGCAGCACCGTCGTGCTGATCGGGAGTGACGGAATTGTGACGGTCGAGGAACGCAGTCATGCAGCTGATGGCAGCGTGGTCGTGAGGGTCCGTATTTCCTACCAGGCCGAATCGCCGGGATGATCCGTCAGTTCGCAGTCCTGCTGCTGACCGGCATGGCCTGGCTGCCAGCCGCAAATGCGGCGGATGTGATCGAGCTCGAGATCGAGGGCGTCGATGGGCCGCTGCTTGAGAATGTGCAGGCGCTGCTTAGCCTCAGGCGTCATGCGCGCTCGAGGGAACTCGACGAGGAAATGGTCGAGCGGTTGGTGCAGCGCGCGACAGGCGAAGTCGGCACTGCACTACGGCCATTTGGATACTACGAACCGGTTGTCGGCACGGAACTCAAACGCACAGACGCTGGGTGGCAGGTTACCGTCAGGGTCGACCCCGGTCCGCCCGTAATACTCGTCGAGCAGCAGGTCGAGATCAGCGGCCGCGGCCGCGAAGAGCCGTTCCTGCGGCAGGCGCTTGCCGCTTCGCCTCTCAGGACGGGCGCGCAGCTGAGCCACATCGACTACGACCAGTTGAAGGGCGAATTACTGCGCGCGGCCGCCAGCAATGGCTACCTTGACGCCGATTTCACGCGTGGGGAACTGCTCGTGGATCCCGTCGCGCGCGAGGCGCGGGCCCGCATCACGCTCGAGACCGGCGAGCGCTACCGGTTCGGCCCGACCGCGATCGAGCAGGACTTCCTGCGCCCGGATTTCGTCCGACGCTACCTGCGCTACCGCGAAGGCGACTGGTACGACGCCGGCGCGCTGCTGCGCACCCAGTTCGCACTGGACGATTCGCAATACTTTGCCGTCGTTGAGGTGCTGCCTCAAGAGCGCGATCGCGCACGCAAGATTGCTCCGGTCCGCATCGCGGCCACACCCAGCAAGCGCGATCTTTATACGATCGCCGTCGGTTACGCGACCGATACTCGTGTGCGAGGCACGCTGGGCTGGGAAAACCGCCGCATGAATTCGAGCGGTCACCGGCTTCGCGCCGAAATCCGCGGCTCCAGCATCGAGGAGGTCGTGCGCCTGACCTACGCGATACCGTGGACCGACCCCGCGCTGGAAAAGCTGTCCTTCGAGCTGCGCGGCCTGCGCGAACAGCGTGCCGACGTCGAAACGACGGGCGGCAGCTTCAAGGTGGGTCTGACGCAGGTGCATGGCAAGTGGCAGCGCGTGCTGTCGGTAACCGCAGACGCCACGCGCGACGAGGTCAGCACGCCGACCGGAGTCACCCGCGCGAGCAGCCAGCTGTTTGTGCCAGGCATTTCCTATGCGCTGTTGCCACCCGGCTTTCTCGGCGTGAACGCCGTGCCGCGGGGATTCCAGCTCGAGCTGATCGGCTCGACGTCGGTGCTGGGCTCGGATACCGACTTCACGAGGCTGGTGATCCGCGACGAACGCCGGTTTCGCCTTGCCGAACGCCTGCACCTGCAGTTGCGCGCGGAGCTGGGCGCGAGCTCTGTCGGGGATTTCCAGCAGCTCCCGGCGCAATACCGGTTCTTTGCCGGTGGTGACCGCAGCGTGCGCGGTTACGGCTACGAGGAGCTCTCCCCGGTTGATGCCGATGGCAATCGCGTCGGTGGCCGCCATCTGATGACCGGCAGTATCGAGTTACAGCGCGACCTGCCGCGCAACTTTGTCGTGGCGGTGTTCGTTGACGGCGGCAATGCCATCAACAGCTTCGGCGACCGCCTGGAGTACTCGGCAGGTGTAGGGCTGCGTTATCGACTGCCATTCCTGAGCATCGGCCTCGACGTCGCACAGTCGCTATCCGAGCCGGATCGCAGCCCGCGGCTGCACCTGAATTTCACGCCGGACTTGTAGAGCGGCGCCTGCGATGAAGAAGCGAACCCGATGGCTGTTGATTGCAATTTCGCTCGTCGCCATTGCCTCGCTCTCCGGCGTGGCCTGGTTGATCGCCACCGAGGCAGGCCTCGCGCGTGTGGTCGCCGTGCTGGATTCATTCGACAAGGTGAAGATCCTCGTCACCGGTGCCCGCGGACGATTGATCGGCCCATTGCAGGTCGACTCGATCGTGATCGAGCACCCACGGGCGACGATCCGCGTCAACAGCCTCACCGTCGACCTGGAACCCACCGAAATCCTGGCAGGCAGGATTTCAGCGGAGCAACTGCACATCGCGGCCGTCACGATCGTGCTGCACGAGCGTAGCCAACCCCCCGGAGCGCCGGCCTTTTTCCCGCACTGGCTCACGCTTGCCATTGATGATTTCGCGATTGCCGATCTTTCGGTTACGTCACCGCGGGGCGCCGGGTTGCGACTGCGAAAGGTCGCCGGCTCGGTTTCGATCACGCGCTCCCGGATTCGGTTCGATGACGTCGAGGCGGATGCCGGCGCCTGGGCCGTGGCCGCCGCGGCTGGGAGCGTGTTGGCCCGCGAGCCAATTGCAATCGAGGGTGGCGCGGCCTGGTCCCTGACGGCCGAACGCGATCTGGTCGGCATCGTCCGCGCGAGCGGCGATCTCGACCGCATGCAGGCACATGCGCAGATTGCAGTGCCGGGCCGGGCCACCGCCGACATCGAGTTGACTGACCTCGCCGGTGAATTCCGCTGGACCGGCAAGGCCGATCTGGAGCAACTCGATTTCGCCCAATGGTTCGGCCCTTCACCGATCGGCCCGCTGAGCGCAACTATCGACGCCAGCGGAGATCAATCCAGCTACGCGGCGACAGGACGCATCCGCGGCGAGGGACTTCCTGAGACCGGCGTCGGATTCGGCGGCGCCGCCGGCTATGCAGATGGCCTGGTTACGGTGTCGGACTTGAAGTTCACGATGCCCGGCAATGCCAATGTCCGGCTGCAAGCAACGATCAGCGCCGCCGAGCGGCCCGAATTCACGCTCAGCGCTGAGTGGACCGACTTCGCGTGGCCGCTGTCCGGGCCTGCACTCGTACGCTCGAGCGCCGGAAACCTGCAGGCGCAAGGCTGGCGTGAGTTCGGCTTCAGCTGGGCTGGGAAACTCGAGTCGCCGGGCCTGCCGCATGCGGAAGGCCGGGCGAACGGCAGATTCACCGCAACGCAATTCATCGTCGAAGAATCGTCATGGCAGACACTCGGCGGGCGGGTCGAGGCATTTGGCATGCTGACCCGCGATCTGGAACGCGCCTGGACCATTTCGGGACGCGCGCTTGGCATCGATCCCTCGACACTTCGCGAGGACCTGCCGGGGCGCCTGACATTCGCGTACGCGGCATCTGGCTCGGGCCTTGACAAGGATGCCCGCTGGACCGCGGCCGCTTCGGGACTCTCGGGGCAATTCCGCGGCCAGGCTGTCGGTGGCGGTGGCATCGTGCGCAGGCAGCCAGGGTTGACGCAGTTCGAGCGTGTTGCACTCGCAATCGGACCCGCGAAGCTGACGCTCAATGGCGCGCTGGGTCGCGGGATGGCACTGGATGCCAGGCTTGTTGCCGACGACCTATCCGATTTCCTGCCGGGACTCGGCGGTCACATCGACGCCACGCTGCGATACCTGAGCTCGTCGATCATCCTTTCCTTTACGGGACACAGCCTGGCCTGGGATGAACAGAAGGCGGACGTGCTGTCGGTGGATGCGCGCATCGACCTGGAGGATCGCGAGACGTCCTGGCTGCGACTGCGCACTGCGGGCCTGCGCATCGCGGGGCAGACACTCACCGATACCCGTCTCTCGCTGGATGGCCTGCTGCGCAATCACAGCGTGGAGTTCCGCGTCGGCGCCGGTGAGGACGCAGTCGAACTCCGGGGCAGCGGCGCCTACGACAGCCAGGGCTACACGCTCGATGCCGCCAGCCTTGCGGCGACCGGGCCCGGCATCGCGCCTTACCAGCTCGAGGCGCCGACGCGCCTCTTCATTTCCGCCGACAAGGCGGAGCTCGCACCGACCTGCCTGGTCCAGGCCGCACGCCGCGTCTGCGTCGAGGGTCGCTGGCAGCGCGCCGCGGACTGGTGGCTGCGGGCGAGCGCGCGGGCATTTCCGCTGGAGACGCTGACCCTGGAGTTTCCGGGCCGTCCCAGCTATCGCGGACTGCTTTTCATGGAGACGCGCGTTTCGGGCCGGGCCGGGCAACGCTGGAACGCGGACCTGCAGGCCGAAATCCGCGACGCCGTTCTTGAGTTTCAGACAGCGAGCGGCAAGGAGCAGGTCATTGAGCTCGGCCGCACACTGCTGACGTTGGCAAGCAATGCCGATCAACACCGCTTCAATGCCAGGCTCGTGGACGCCGCCGCCAGCGACCTGACCCTGGACCTCGTTGCCGAACGGCGTGACGATATTCCGCTCGCACAGGTGCCCGTTTCGGGCAGGGTGCTTGGCACGGCCACGCAACTCGACCTGCTGCCGCTCCTGTTCGAGGACATCGACCGCGCGGCCGGCAGGCTGGCAGTTGATTTCGCCATATCCGGGCAGCTCGCAAGTCCATTGCTGCGCGGCAACGCCAGCCTCACCGGCGGGTCACTGGACTTCTACCAGGCCAACCTGCGGCTTCGCGATATCGCGGCAACAATTGAATTGCAGCAGTCGGCACTCGGCCTGCACGCAACCGCGATGGCCGGCGACGGAACGCTGGCTGTCGACGGACGCCTGAACTGGGAGGACCGGCAGATCGACGGCCTGCTCACGATGAAAGGCGAACGCCTGTTGCTCGTGAATGTTCCTGAGGCGCGCGTACTTGCCTCTCCCGACCTGCGATTCACGCTCGCTGACCGGCGCATCAATGTCACCGGCAGCGTGACGATCCCCGAAGCGCGCATCATCCCCGCCGAAACCGCGGGAGTCGTGCTCGTCTCCACGGACGAGCGCATCCTGCGGATGCGGCAGGATGCCGGAGAGCAGTCTTCGTATGAAGTCGCAAGCGACCTGCGTCTCCTGCTCGGCGACAAGGTTGACCTCGACGCCTATGGCCTGAGCGGCCGGATTACCGGCACTGTGCGCGCCCGAAGTGAACCGCGCGAGGCTGCCGTTGCTTCGGGCGAACTCGAAATCCACGACGGCCGCTACCGCGCATATACCCGCGAACTGGGCGTCGAGCGTGGGCGGCTGTTGTTCACGGGCGGACCGGTGACTGATCCGGGTGTCGACCTGCGCGCCTCGCGCAAGCTGCCTGGATACACGGTCGGCGTCATCGTGCGTGGCCGGCTGCGCCGGCCGCAGCTGACGCTGTACTCGGAACCACCGCTGCCGCAGCCGCAGATCGCTTCGCTGCTGATCGTCGGGCGAACACTCGACAGCCTGCAGGACGAGGATCGCAGCAGCCTGGATGCAGAGCGCGCGGGCCTGGTCGCACAGGGTGGCGCGCTGCTCGCCGGCGAGCTCGGCCGCCATGTGGGGCTGGACGAGGTCGGTGTCGCCCAGGACCTCGACACCGGCACTGCCCTGGTTCTCGGCAAGTTCCTTTCGCCGCGGCTATACATCAGCTACGGTATTTCGCTGGTGGACGAGATCAACACTCTCAAGCTGCGTTACACCATCGGCGACCGCTGGGTGATTTCAACCGAATCCGGCCGCCAGGCGGCCGTCGACATCGAGTATCGCATCGAGCGCTGAGTCGCCGTGCCTGCCGTGCTTGACGTTACTTGCATATTTATGCAACAATACTGCAACTTTATGCATACTCAGACACGAGGCAACGGCGCGCACACGGCTTCAGCGCGCCGCGAGGCGCTCAGGCGCATCATCACGCGCGCGGCGGTTGGCCGGCAGGAGGACCTCGTGCGCCTGCTCGGCAGGGCCGGCCATCACGCGACCCAGTCGAGCATCAGCCGCGACCTGCGCGAGCTCGGCGTGGCGAAGCTGGGCGACCGCTACGTGCTGCCCGACGATTCAGTGCCGGCACTCGATGATTTTGCGGCGGTCGCGGCCTTTGTTCGCGACCTGAAGCCGGCCGGACCCTGCATGACCGTGATCCGCACGAGCGCGGGCGCCGCCCAGAGCGTCGCGATCGTGCTGGACCGTGCGCAGTGGCCGGAGATCATCGGCACGCTGTCCGGCGACGACACGATTTTTGTTGCCACCCAGGGTGCTGCAGCCCAGCGCCGGGTGATCGCCCGCCTCCACCAAGAATTCCGAGTCTGAGCATCCCCATGACCACCCCCTCGTCGGGCGCCGACGCGCCCATCCTGCTTGCATTTTCCGGCGGCCTCGATACGTCGTTCTGCGTGCCGTGGCTCAAGGAGACCTACGGCCGCCCCGTCGTGACGGTTACCGTGGACACGGGCGGCATCGACGCTGACGCCGCGCGACAGCTGGCGGAGCGGGCGAAGCTGCTCGGCGCCAGTTCGCATCATCTGGTCGATGCGCGTCGCGATTATTTCGATCGCGTGCTGCGCTGGCTCCTGATCGGCAATGTCCGTCGTGGGCAGATGTATCCGCTGTGCGTCGGCGCCGAGCGCTCGATACAGGCGCAGACGGTCGCGGCAATGGCGCGGAAACTCGGCACCGGCACGGTCGCGCATGGCTGCACGGCGGCCGGCAACGACCAGGTGCGCTTCGAAGTCGCGTTGCGCACGCTTGCGCCAGGGCTAGAGATTCTTGCGCCCGTCCGCGACCGTGCATTCAAGCGTCCTGAGCAGCTCAGCTATCTCCAGGAACGCAGTCTTCCGGTTCCACCGCATGGCGCCGCGTACTCGACAAATCGCGGCCTCTGGGGCGTGACGATCGGCGGCAGGGAGACATTGACCTCGGCCGCCAGCATTCCGGAAGACGCCTGGGTGCTTTCGAAGAATGCATTCGCGAAGCCCCAGCCGCAGCGGCGAATCGTAATCGGCTTTGAATCGGGCCTGCCGGTCTCGCTCGACGGCGAGCAACTCACTCCCGTTGCGCTGATTGAGCAGCTCGAAATGGTGGCGGCCCAATACGGCATCGGCCGCGGCATTCATCTCGGTGACACGATCATAGGCACCAAGGGCCGCGTCGCCTTCGAGGCGCCCGCCGCGACTGTCCTGCTCGACGCGCATCGCGAACTCGAGAAACTGGTGTTGAGTGCGCGCCAGCAACGGATCAAGGAACTTGTCGCCGCCCCCTATGGCGACCTGGTCCATGAAGGACAGAACCTCGATCCGGTCTGCCGGGACATCGAGGCGCTGTTTGCATCATCACAGGCGCGCGTGACCGGCAGCGTCACGATTCTGCTGCGGCCCGGCTCGGCATTCGTCGAGGGCGTGGACTCACCCTGGTCGCTGATGAAGGCCTCGAAGGGCGTCTATGGCGAATCGGCAGGCGAGTGGACTGCCGCCGATGCGCAGGGATTTTCCAGGATGGTTTCGCTGCCGGGCGTATTCTGGACGCGCGCCGGTGGAGAGGTTGAACAGCAATGATGAAATCGATCATCGTCGACAAGATCGCCTCGGTCGCGCAGGCCTGCGGCTTGTCGCACGAGATCAGGATCTCAACCGACATTTCCTGCGAGGAAGGCGTCGTGCTGGCGGTCGAAATCCTGACCGACAAGGCGCAATACAATACGCTCGAACTGACCAGCGGCCGCATGGCAAAGCTCGCGCGCGGCAATGTGATCGTCGGTGCCCTGGGTCACCGCAAGGCACTGTTCGGCTATTCCGGCCACTTGCCCGAAAAGCTGGCTGCCGGTGACGTGATCCAGATGCTGAACATCGGCGGTGTGCTCGGCGTCTGCGATTCCGCGAATCCGGAGAAGGGCCGGCCATTCGACTGCCGCGTGCTCGGCTCTGTGCTGCATTTCCCGTATCTCGGTGAGCGCATCGGCGTGCCGGCACGCGCCGGCATGCGAAAGCTCGACTTCGCCGCTACGCTCGACACCGCCGGAGTGCCGGTCGTCGCGCTGGCGGGCACCTGCATGGAGGCCGGCAAGACCGCGGCTGCCTGCGCGATGATCTCCCGCATGCGGCATCGCGGGCTGACAGTCGACGGCTTCAAGGCGACCGGCGTCTCCTTACGTCGCGACATACTCGCGATGGAAGACTCCGGTGCGCGCCGCTCGATGATCTTCACCGATTTCGGCGTGGTTACGACGACTGCGAAGAACGGGCCTGCGCTGACGCGCACGATGCTGACCGAAATGTCGGCGGGAAAGCCGGACGTGATCGTTTTTGAGCTTGGGGACGGACTTCTCGGCGCCTATGGCGTCGAGGCCATTCTCGATGCGCCCGACATCAAGAAGGCGTTGACGGCTGTCGTGCTCTCCGCAAACGATCCGGTAGCCGCCTGGGGCGGCGTGAAGTTGCTGCGTGACCGCTTCGGCATCGAACCCGCAGTCGTCACCGGTCCGTCCACCGACAACACAGTGGGCGTGGACATCATCCGCGAGCAGCTCGGTGTCCCGGCTTTCAATGCGCTGACCAGCGGCGCCGCACTCGGCGACTGCGTGATTGCAGCCGTTGGCCTCGACTCGGTTGCCCACGCCAGGGAACTCGGGCAATGAGCACGCCTACGCCTGCCATCATCCTGGGTGGCACCGGCTACGTCGCCGGCGAGCTGCTTCGACTCGTCCTCGGCCATCCACGACTGGAACTTGCCGCGATCGCGTCCGACAGCCAGCCGGGCGAACCGGTCGCAAAGGCTTTTCCGCACCTCGCGGCGGCCTGTGGCGGGTTGCAGTACACCGCGATCGAGAATGTGATTGAAATGGCGGCAAAGCTGCCCCGCTCCGCGGTGCTCGCTGCCGCACCGCACGGCGTTTCGCACAAGTTGCTGGATGCCCTCCTCGCCCGCGCGGCCTCCGCCGGCACGAAACCGACCGTCGTCGACATCTCGGCCGATTTCCGCTTCGCAGACCTGGAAGAATACGCGCGCGTCTACAAGCATCCGCATGGCGCGCCTGCGCGCGCACGGGAGTTCACCTGCGCGGTTCCTGAACATCTGGACCGCCCACCGACGCCGCACGTGGCGCATCCCGGTTGCTTCTGTACCGCGACCCTGCTCGCTTCCGTGCCGTTGCTCGTGCTGGATCTCGTCGAGCCACAGATCTACGTTTCCGCGGTGACCGGCAGCACCGGCGCCGGGCGCAGCCCGCTCGCCGGCACGCACCACCCGCAGCGCCACGGCGATCTCTACTCGTACAACGCGCTGACCCACCGCCATGCGGCCGAGATCACGGCGCTGGCACGCGCGGCATCAGGTGTTGACGGCCGCTTCGCCTTCGTCCCGCATTCCGGGCCATTCGCGCGCGGCATCCATGCCACTGTCCAGGCGAAGCTGAAAAAGCCGATCGATACCGCGGCTGCCATCGCAGCGCTGCGCGGCTTCTACGCAGGCAAGCCATTCGTGCGCGTGCTGGATGAGGCGCCGCGGATGAAAGACGTCGTCGCAAGCAACTACGCGCACCTGTCGGCGGTCGCCGACGGCAATACGATCGTCGTGCTGTCGGTCATCGACAATCTCGTCAAGGGTGCGGCCGGCGGCGCGCTGCAGTGGATGAATCGCCTGTTGGGCTTCGATGAGACGGACGGGCTGACCGCGCCCGCCCCGGGCTGGACCTGAGATGAAGAACTTCCTTGATCTCGCGGACATGCCGCGCGACGAGATTGTGGACCTGCTGGCGCTCGCCGATCGCCTGCGTGAGCGGCCGGAACCGGCGGCCTTGCAGGGCCGGGTGCTGGGCCTGCTGTTTTTCAATCCGTCCCTGCGGACTCGCGCCTCGATGCAGGTTGCGATGGCACGCCTGGGCGGTGAATCGTTCGTCATCACGCCCGGCAGTGGCAGCTGGCAGCTCGAGACGCGCCTGGGTGTCGCAATGACAGGAAGCGCAGCCGAGCACATCCGCGAGGCCATTCCGGTGCTCGATTCCTACTGTGATGCGCTGGGCGTACGCGCTTTCGCGGAAGGGCGCGATCTCTCGGACGACCTTTCGGAACGGAGCTTCACGAATATCGCCTCGCTTTGCCGCCGGCCGCTGATCAATCTGGAGTCGGCCGTGAATCATCCCTGCCAGGTCCTCGCCGACTGGAAGACGCTTGACGATCTCAAGGTGCCGCGCCGCGGCCGTTTCGTGCTGAGCTGGGTGAATCATCCGCGGGCTCTGCCTCTGGCCGTGCCGGCTGCCGCAGCACATATGGCGGCGTTGCGCGGCATGGACGTCGTGGTACTGCGCCCGCCAGGATTTGCGCTTCCCGACGCGATCATGGAAAAGGCGCGGCGGGCCGCGGCATTGTCGGGCGGCAGCGTCAGCGAGACCGACGATCGCGGCGCAGCCCTCGCCGGCGCACACGTGGTTTATGCCAAGGAATGGGGCTCGCCGGAGCACTACGGCGATGCAGAAGCGGAAGCCAGGGCACGCAGTGGTCTCGGTGACTGGATGGTCCGCGATTCGTGGTTCCAGGAGACCGAGCCGGAATGCCACCTGATGCATTGCCTTCCGGTGCGGCGTAACGTTGCGATTGCGGACGACCTGCTCGACGGACCACGCAGCCGTGTGCTCAGTCAGGCCCACAACCGCCTGGTCGTGCAGACAGCGATACTTTACCGCCTGCTCGGTGGCGCGCCCGCCGGCAGGCTGCATTGAAACGAGGAGCCCTGCAGAGATGGTGACCCACCGCACCGACCAATCCGCCGTAATCGCCGCATTGCGGGGCGCGGCACCCTACATCCGGCTCTACAAAGGCAAGATCTTCGTGATCAAGGCGGGTGGAGCCGTGTTCGGCGATGCCGCGGGCACGCGCGGCCTCATCGAGCAGATCGCGATCCTGCATCACCTCGGCATCCGCGTCGTGCTGGTGCACGGCGGCGGGCCCCAGCTCGACGAGATGCAGCGCTCGCTCGGTATCGAGCCACGCATGGTGGGCGGACGCCGCATCACCGATGACAAGTCGATTGACGCGACGACCATGGTGCTGAATGGGCTGATAAATACGCGCATCCTCGCGACATGCCGTGAGGTCGGCATCGACGCGATCGGCCTCTCGGGTGTGGATGCGGGCCTCGTGCGTGCCATTCGCCGCCCGCCGGTCAAGGTGGATGGCCATTCCGTGGATTACGGCTACGTCGGTGACATCGTCTCGATCGACACGACCGTTCTGCGCAAGCAGCTCGATGCCGGGCTCATGCCGGTCGTGAGCCCGCTGTCATCGGACGACACCGGCTGCGTGCTGAATATCAACGCTGACACCGTGGCAGCATCGATCGGTGCGGCACTCGGCGCCGAGAAACTGATCATCTGCACCGGCGCGGCCGGCATCCTCGAGCGCCTGGAGGATCCGCGTTCGCTCGTTTCCTTCACGGATCTCGCCGGCCTCAAGCGACTCGAGCAGGCCGGCAGCCTCGAGGGCGGCATGCTCCCGAAGGCATCCGCGATCGAAGCGGCGATCCGGGGCGGCGTGCGGCGCGTGCACGTAATTTCCTACCGCGTGCGCGACAGTGTGCTCGCCGAAGTGTTCACGAATGAAGGCACGGGGACGATGGTCGTCGCCGACATCAAGGCGATGACTCCGGCCGAGCAGCATCCGGAGGCAGTCGACTCGTGAACCGGCTCTGGGACAAGGGTGCGTCACTGGATCGTCGCGTGCTGGAGTTCACGGCAGGCGAGGACCATGCACTCGACGATCGCCTGGTTGCCTACGATGTCCGCGCTTCGATTGCGCACGCGGAAATGCTCGCCGAAGCGCGGCTATTGTCCACTGAGGACCTGGCACTGATCCGCGACGGCCTGATCGAAATTGGCGCGGCGCATGCGCGTGGCGAATGGCGCGTGGCGCTCGAACAGGAAGACGGCCAGACCGCGCTGGAGGCGCACTTGACCGCGAAAACAGGCCAGGCCGGCGCGCGCATCCATCTTGGCCGCTCACGCAATGACCAGGTGCTGGCGGCATTGCGCCTTTATATGCGTGATGTCGTCGGAATGCTGGCGCCTGCAGCGGATGCGGTGGCAACCGCAATGCTCGCAGTCGCCGCGCGCCAGGGCGAGGTCGCGTTGCCCGGCTATACGCACATGCAGCAGGCAATGCCGAGTTCCGTCGATTGGTGGGCACGTGGTTTCGCCGCCGAGATTCGCGACGACGCCGAGGGCATCCGCCAGACATTGCGCCGCATCAATCGCAATCCGCTCGGTTCCGCGGCCGGCTACGGCACGCCGAATCTCCCGATTTCACGTGAAGCGACGCGGCAGCGGCTGGGATTCGATGACATCCAGGAGCCGGTCACTGCAGTTCAGCTGTCACGCGGAAAGGCCGAATCGCATCTGCTGTTCGAAGTTACGCTGCTGATGCAGGACCTCGGCCGGCTGGCGTCGGATCTGCTCCTGTTCTACACGCAGGAATTTGCCTTCGTCGAAATTCCGGACGAGATGACCACGGGCTCGTCGATCATGCCCCAGAAGCGTAATCCCGACGTTCTCGAGCTGATACGCGGACGATCGGCCACTGCGCTCGCCTGCCTCGTCGAGGCCCTCAGTGTTTACTCGCGCCTGCCATCCGGGTACAACCGGGACTTGCAGCTCATCAAGGCGCCGCTCTTTCGCGGCATCGATGTCTGCACGCAAGTACTGGCGGTCCTGCCTGCGACACTCGCGGGCCTGAGGTTCCGGCCGGAGAATATCCGGCTCGACCCGTCGATACAGGCGGCGGCGCGTGCAAATGAGCTGGTGGTCAAGGAAGGAATTCCGTTTCGCGATGCGTATCGCCGCATTGCCGAAGAAATCGCGGGTAAAACCGGAGGTCAATCATGAAGAGCTGGATCAAGCCAGTCGCGGGCGTCGTGCTGGTGGCCGCGGGCGCCCTCGGCCTGGCCTACGGAGAATTCACCTACACCAAGGACAAACACGAGGCCAATCTCGGAGGCCTCGAGCTTTCGTACAAGGAGAAAGACACCATCGAAGTTCCGAAGTGGGCCGGCGTCGGTTCGATCGCGGCCGGTGTGCTGCTGCTGGTTTTCGGCCGCAAGCCATGATGAACTGCACGCCGGCATGAAGCTCGCCGTTCGTGCTGCGCGCATGGCGCAGCATTGAAAACCAGAATCAGCAAGGAGACCGGAATGAGATCGATCCTGATTGCGGCGGCCAGTCTTGCAATCGCCGCCTGTGGTGGCCCGGATGTCCTGGGCGATTACGGCGGCGACAAATGCTTTTACGACAACCTCTCGCTGCGTGCCGACGGCGTCGCCATGGTCACGATGATGGGCATGGAGATCCCGGGCCAGTATCGGATGGATGGCGGCAAGGTCATCCTGATCGCGCCGGACGGCACGCAGTCCGGATTCACCGTCAAGGGTACGGACCTCGTGCTCGAACTGATGGGCGAGCCCATGATGATCTGCTCACGCAAATGAGGGCACTGCTTCTGGTTTGCTGCGTGTCGCTGCTGGTCGCCTGCGCGAAGCCAGCGGACCCGCCGGAGCCTGCGGATCCACCAGGACCCGCGTTGCTCTTCGCGGGTGGCCATGGCGACCTGAGTGCCGAGGAACGGCTGCAGGTATTCGATCAGCTCGGGCTCGCCGTCACGCCGGATGGCAAGGGCCTTGTAGACCAGAGCTGCGGCCAGCCGGCCGATGCCAACATCGAGTTCCGCGACATGAACTCCGACGGCCGCCAGGAAGTGCTGCTGATATTCGGCAACACCTGCACTTCCGGGCACGCGGGGAGTTCCGCACTGCTGCTCATTCGTGACGCGGCCGGGCGCCTGCAGCCCAACCTTGGCTTTCCGGCGGCAAGCGCCGACCCGCTGCCAATGATGAATCAGGGCTATCCGGACTTGCTGATCGGCGGCCCGGGATTCTGCTTCCCTGTCTGGCGTTGGGATGGAAAGGCATACGCGCACCTTCGCAACGAACCGCAGATGCCGGGCGGTTGCGATCACCTGAACGACTGAACGGGGATAATCAGGACAATGCGTCATGGTGAATGGCATCGATCCAGCCGCACCGGCTGGTTGCGCGCAGCGGTGCTGGGCGCCAATGATGGCATCGTTTCCACTGCAAGCCTCGTGATCGGCGTCGCCACGGCAGGAGCGTCGCGAAGCGCAGTGCTGATTGCAGGGACTGCGGGTCTCGTTGCAGGCGCGATGTCCATGGCGGCCGGCGAGTACGTTTCCGTCAGTTCGCAGGCGGACACCGAACGCTCCGATCTTGCACGCGAGCGCAAAGAGCTCGAAACCGATGTTGAGGCCGAGCAGCGCGAGCTCGCTGCAATCTACGTCGAACGCGGGCTAGACCCGGTGCTCGCATCGCAGGTCTCGGATCAGCTGATGGCACACGATGCACTGCGCGCGCATGCACGCGATGAACTCGGCATCTCGGAGTTTGCGCCCGTGCGACCGGTACAGGCAGCGGTTGCCTCCGCCCTCTCCTTCGCCGTCGGTGCTGCACTGCCGCTGCTGACCGTCGTGGTGGTAGCGCAATCATCGATGATTTCACTGGTAGCGGCGCTGTCGCTCGGCTTCCTGGCAATGCTCGGTGGCGTCGCGGCGAGGGTCGGTGGCGCACGGATCCTGAACGGCGCCGTCCGCGTGACATTCTGGGGTGCACTCGCGATGGCGCTGACGGCCGCGGTCGGGAGTCTGTTCGGCGTCGTTGCCTGAACGGCGGCCTGCATGAGCGCCAATCCCCTGGACAACCCCGTCTGGCATTCACTGACGACGCAGCATTCCGCGCTTGCGATCACGGCATCAGGCGCCGCGAAATATTCACCCTCGGTTGCACCATTCGCCGCGGTCGGCGATTCGCCGGGTCGCGCCGCCGTGCAGTTGGCGAGTCTGGTCGACGATGACGAATCAGTTTACCTGGTAGGCATGGCACCGGAACAACCACCCGGCTGGACACTCGAACCAACTAAGCCCTGCCTGCAGATGATCTGTCATGCGCCGCCCGGGGAAATTCCGGGTCCGCCGGTTACCGAGATGTCGGAAGTTCGGCGTGACGACATGCTGGCCCTGACCGCGCTCGTATTTCCGGGATTCTTCCGGCCACGTACGCTGGAAATGGGGAGGTATCTGGGAATTTACGATGAGGCGCGGCTTGCTGCGATGGCGGGAGAACGGATGCGCCTCGACGGATTCCAGGAGATCAGCGCCGTCTGCACGCACCCGGACTATGCGGGCCGCGGCTATGCACAGCGCCTTGTCTCGCTGGTCTGCCACGGCACATACGAGCGTGGCTTCGTGCCATTCCTGCACGTTTACCACGACAACGCCCGCGCAATCGCCGTCTACCGCCGATTGGGTTTCGTCGATCGCGCGAGTCTGCCACTCTGGACATTCCGCAAGACCGATGGACACTAGCGCCAATGGTCACACGGTGACGGGGCTCGAAACCGCGCGGCTGGTGCTTTCGCCGCTCTCCGCGCAGGACGCGGAGTTCATCCTGGGACTTCTGAATGAACCTTCGTTTCTTCGTTTCATCGGCGATCGCGGTGTGCGCACGCCGGAAGACGCGCGCCGCTACGTCCAGGACGGCCCGGTGGCCAGTTATGCGCGCTACGGTTTCGGCCTGCTCAGGGTCGCGCTCAAGTCCGACGCCACGCCGATCGGCATCTGCGGCGTGCTGAAGCGCGACGGGTTGCCGGAACCGGATCTCGGTTTTTCCCTTCTGCCAGCCTATTGGTCCAGGGGCTACGCCCACGAGGCCGCGAGTGCGGTCATGCAGCAGGCGCGGGGTTCGCTCGGGCTCGGGCGGATCCTGGCGATCACCTCCGCGGACAATGAATCCTCGATCAAGCTGCTCGGCAAGCTGGGCTTCCGATTCGAAAGGATGATCCGTGTCGGCGATGACCTAACCGAGCTTCGGCTCTTCGTCTCCGAGCCATGAAGCGTTGCGCCTGGGCCCAGACACCGCTCGGTATCGCATATCACGATGCCGAATGGGGTGTCCCCGTACACGATGACCGCGTGCTGTTCGAGTTCATCACGCTGGAGGGCGCCCAGGCGGGCCTCAGCTGGGAGACGATCCTGCGCAAGCGCGATTCCTATCGCGCGGCATTCGCGGGCTTCGATCCGCGGCGCGTGGCCCGTTTCACGCCTGCCCGCTGCAGCAGGCTCATGGACAACCCTGGCATCGTTCGCAACCGGCTCAAGATCGAGAGCACCGTGACGAATGCAAGGGCTTTCCTGGCCATCCAGCGTGAGCACGGCACATTCGACGCATTCCTCTGGGACTTCGTTGGCGGCGCACCACTCGTCAACCGCCGGCGCTCCTTGAAGCAGCTCCCCGCCAGCACCAGTCTCTCCGACGCCCTGAGCAAGGAGCTGAAGCGCCGTGGTTTCCGCTTCGTCGGCTCGACGATCTGCTACGCTTTCATGCAGGCGGTCGGCATCGTAAATGACCACGCGACCGGCTGTTTCCGGTATCGGAGCTGCGCCAGAGGCTGAGGAGCCATGCTGTTCCTCGATCGCCAGGACGTCATCGCATTGCTGCCGATCGCGGACTGCATCACCGCGGTTGAGCGTGCCTTTGCCGCCCATGCGACAGGTGCACTGCCGATTGCCCCGGGCGTGCTCGGCGCCCATGTAGAAGGTGGCGGATTCCACATCAAGACCGCGGCACTCGGTTCGAAACCCGGGTACTTCGCCGCAAAGATCAATGCCAACTTCCCGGCCAATCCGGATCGCCATGGCCTGCCCACGATCCAGGGAATGATCGGCCTGTTCGACACTGCCGACGGCCGGCCGCTTGCGCTGCTCGACTCGATCGAAATCACGACGCTGCGCACTGCCGCTGCGAGCGCGGTGGCGGCCCGGCATCTCTCACGCGCCGATGCCACAACGCTTGCAATCTGCGGTTGCGGGAACCAGGGCCGCGCTCATCTGCGCGCCCTGCTCCGGGTACGGAAGCTGCAGCGAGTGCTGGCCCACGATCGTGATCCGGAACGCGCCCGACAGTTCGCGCGGGAAATGGCGCCCGAGTCCGATGTCGACGTCGTGCCGACGGAAGACCTTGCCGATGCCGTGTTCGGCTGCGACATCTGTGTCACCTGTACGCCAGCGCGTTCGCCGTTGATCCGTGCCGATCACCTGCGGCCCGGCCAGTTCTTCGCGGCCGTTGGCGCCGACAGCGAGGAAAAGCAGGAATTCGAAGCCGAGGCACTTTGCGGGGCGCTGGTCGTCGCCGATATCGTCGCGCAGGCCGCGAGCATGGGTGACCTGCACCACGCGATTGCTGCGGGCCTGATGACGGCTGCAGATGTCCACGCGGATCTCGGACAGATCGTCACCGGCCAGCGCCCAGGACGGACATCCGACGACCAGATCTTCATCTTTGACAGCACGGGAACCGCGCTTCAGGACGTCGCGGCCGCTGCAATTGTGTACGAGCGCGCATTGCGGGACGGCCGCGGTCGCAAGCTTTCGCTTGCCGGCGGGAGCGACAGCGGTGCTTGACCCGCAGGTCGTCGCATTCACGATCGTCGCGGCGGCAATGACAATGGTGCCCGGTACGGACACCATGCTCGTGGTCCGAAATGTCCTGCGCGGTGGGCGGCGGGACGGCTACTACACGGTCACCGGCATCTGCTCCGGACTCTACGTGCACGCCCTGCTATCGGCGCTCGGCATCTCCGTCATCCTGATGTATTCGGTAACCGCATTCACGAGCATGAAGATCGCCGGCGCCGGATACCTCGTGTGGCTCGGCCTCAATTCTCTGCGCAGCTCGGCACGCGGCAACAGCCCGCCGGCAGCGGACGCGGTTGCCAGGGCGCGAGTAACCCCGGCCCGTTGCTACCGCGAAGGATTCCTCACGAATGTCCTGAACCCCAAGGTCGTCGTTTTCTACCTGGCACTGCTGCCGCAATTCATCCGGCCCGCGGATCCGGTGCTCCTGAAGTCGCTGCTGCTGGCCACGATACATTTCGCCGAAGGAATCCTCTGGCTTGGCTTTGTCGCGTATCTCGTTGACCGTTCCAGGCGGTTTTTCACGAAGCAGAACATGCGACGCTGGCTGGATGCGATCTGCGGCACGCTCCTGATCGGACTCGGCGTTCGTCTCGCCATGGAACGGCAGTGAGCCGCCAGCTCGCGCTGGTTGCCCTGGTGGTCCGGGATTACGACGAAGCAATCCGATTCTTCACGCAGGCACTGCGCTTCGCGCTGCTCGAGGACACGCCGCTGGCGGGCGGCAAGCGCTGGGTCCGGGTGGCGCCTTCAGCCGACTCAGGCGTCGCCCTGCTGCTTGCGAAAGCGGCAACGCCCGAGCAGGAACGCGCCATCGGCAACCAGACCGGCGGCCGTGTCTTCATGTTCATGCACACCGATGATTTCCGCGAAGATTACGAACACCTGAAATCGCAGGGTGTCCGCTTCACGGAGAAACCGCGCCAGGAACCGTATGGGACGGTTGTCGTGTTCCTCGACCTGTACGGGAACAAGTGGGACCTCATCGGTCCGGTCAAGCAGTCATGAGGATGCCCGTCCTGTTCGTCGGTCATGGCAACCCGATGAACGCGATCGAACGCAACAATTTTTTTGGCAGCTGGCATGAACTGGGTCGCAAGCTGCCGAGACCGAGAGCCGTGCTGTGCATATCCGCGCATTGGGAAACGCGCGGCGTGCAGGTCACCGCAGCCGACATGCCCGTGACGATCCATGATTTCCATGGATTTCCGAAAGCGCTGTTCGACGTTCGATATCCGGCGCCGGGCGATCCGCTGCTTGCACGTCACGTCGCCGGGATGATCACGTCTACGAAGGTCAGCCTCGATCCGAGTCGCGGCCTGGATCACGGCGCCTGGACTGTGCTGATCGCGATGTACCCGGGCGCGGACATCCCGATCGTGCAACTCAGCCTCGATACCAGCCAGCCGGCACAATTCCATTACGCCCTGGCGCGCGAGCTGGCGCCGCTTCGGGACGACGGCGTGCTAATACTCGGCAGCGGCAACATGGTCCATAACCTGCGCCTGTTCAGCTTTCATGATCCCCAGGCGCTGCCATGGGCTACCGACTGCGATGCACTGCTGCGCCAGAGGATCCTGGCCGGGGACCATGAATCGCTGATGGACTACGACACGCTCGGCCCCGATGCGCGCCTGGCGGTGCCGACCCCGGAGCACTATTTCCCCCTTCTTTACGCGCTTGCCCTGCAGGAAGCGACGGAACCGGCGCGCTTTTTCAACGAACGGGTCATCAGCTCGATCTCCATGACGTCCGTGCTGATCGGCGCCGCGGCATAAGAGTTAAGATCGGCCGATGCGGGATGCGGGGTCACGCCGATGACTGCGAAACCAGGCGATGTCAGGGCGACGGGCCGCTGCCTTTGCGGCGCAATCCGGTTTTCCGTTCGCGGGCCGCTGCGTTCATCGGCGGTTGCCTGTCACTGCACGACCTGCCGCAAGTTCACCGGCGGCATATGGGTCGGCACCTGCGCCCGCAAGGAGCACGTCATCATCGAGCGCGGCGACACGCTGAAGTGGTATCGGTCCTCGGCGGAGGCACAGCGCGGGTTCTGCGCCAATTGCGGTTCGAGCCTGTTCTGGGAAGGCGACGATGAGCCGCTCTGGTCAATTGCCGCGGGCTCGCTCGAAGAGCCGACCGGCCTCAAGCTTGCCATGCATTCCTGGACTGCGGAGTCCGCCGACTACTGGAGTTTCGATCCCGGCATCCCGACCAAGCCGGGACCGTCGGGCCTCAGACAGCCCTGACATCGTTTCATCAAGGGGGATTTTTCATGAACAAGAAGTTTTTGATCGCCTGGTTCGTGATGTTCATCGTCTACATGCTTGGAGGCTTCCTCGTCCACGGCATGCTGCTGCACGAGGACTACCTCGGGCTGCCCAACCTGTTCCGCTCGGATGAAGAATCGATGCCGTTCTTCCACTGGATGATCATCGCGCACGTGCTGATGGCGGGCGCTTTCACATGGATCTACGCGCGCGGAGTCGAAAACAAGCCATGGCTCGGACAGGGCCTGCGGTTTGGCGTCGCAATTGCCCTGCTGTGCGTCATTCCGATTTACATGATCTATTACGTCGTGCAGCCGACGCCGGGCATGCTCGCCGTCAAGCAGATGGCGTTCGACAGCATCATGGCCCTCATCCTCGGCAGCGTTGTCGCTTTCCTGTATCGCGGGCAGGGACGCACCTAGGCGAGTTGCACGAGGCCATGGTGGCCGGATATTCGGGTACGCCGCTCGCCTCGAAGCTCGGACTGAGGGCGGGAACACAGCTTCTGGTCGTCAACGCACCCGTGGGTTATCGCGATCTCCTGGCGCCGCTTCCCGACGGCGCCAGGATCTCGACCCGGGCAACCGGCAGGGCCGATATCGTTCACCACTTCGCCACGCGCAGAGCCGAATTGGCCGCGGCACTCAAGTCGTATCGAAGCAAGCTCGACATTGCGACGCCGGTCTGGGTGTCCTGGCCCAAGAAATCCGCGAACCTGCCGACGGATATCACGGAAAACACGATTCGTGACGTGGCGCTGCCACTCGGTTACGTGGACATCAAGGTCTGTGCCGTCTCGGAGATCTGGTCGGGCCTCAAACTCGTCGTCAGGAAGGAATTGCGTGGAGGCAATCGCCAATGACTGAAGTGAAATGGATCGATGTCGGGGCCAGCGAAGAGCTGGCAAGCAAGCCCTTGCAGGAACTGCGGGTCGGCAACAAGCGCATTGCGCTGACATACAAGGACGGCCAGTTCGGTGCGATTTCCGGCGTCTGCAATCATGTCGGCGGTCCACTCGGCAATGGCAGTCTTGATGGCGACTACGTCGTTTGCCCGTGGCATTACTACAAGTTCCATTGGCGCACCGGCGAAGGCGAGCCGGGCTACGAAGCCGACAAGGTTCCTTCACACGCCGTCAAGGTGGAGAACGGCCAGGTGCTCGTCAGCGAAGCGCCGAAGACTAAGCGCGGCCGGCTGCCGCATGCGACCCATTCTCTCGCGCGCGAACCGAAGCGCGAACCGGGGCCGATCCGGGTGCTGGGAATTTCGACCACTTCGATGACCAAGGATCATCCACGCTACAGCACGTCCGATGACCTGCTCGAGCACGCGCTCGAAAATGCCCGCGGTCGCGCCGAGCACCCCTGCGATACGCAGCTACTGCGTATCCGGGATCTCTCATTCCGCGCCTGCGAGGGTTTTTATTCCAAGTCGGCGCGCGCCTGCACCTGGCCCTGCTCCATCACGCAAATGGATCCGGAGGACCAGATGGCCAGGGTTTATGAGGGGGTCGTGCATTGGGCCGACGTAATCCTGGTCGCCACGCCGATCCGCTGGGGCGGAGCGAGCAGCCTTTATTACAAGATGATCGAGCGCATGAATTGCATCCAGAATCAGGAGACCGTCGCAAACCGGCACCTGATGCGGAACAAGGTCGCCGCATTCATCATCACCGGCGGGCAGGACAATGTGCAGGCCGTGGCCGGGCAACTGCTTGGATTCTTTGCGGAGCTGGGATGCCAGTTCCCGCAGTTCCCCTACGTCGCCCATTCACGTGGCTGGAGCGCCGAGGACATGGAAAACAACGAGCTGTACGTGCGCGACTCGAAGGTTCTGCACGACGGCGCATCGGCACTCGTGCACCGGTCCGCCGACATGGCCAGGGTCATGATCGAAAGCAGGCTGGGTCAGGGCGCCCTGGTGCGCGGCGGGCGCAAGGGCCATGCGCTTGATGCCCCGGCCCGGCTTCCGGGGCTATGATCGCCGCGACCGTCTATCGAATCATCGGCAGGAGATCCACATGATAAGCATTGCCGCCCTCTGGATGCCGATCCTGGTATCGGCCGTGATCGTCTTCATCGCGAGTTCCATCATCCACATGGCGCCGCTGTGGCATCGCAGCGAATACCCGAAGGTACCCAACGAAGATAAGGCCATGGACGCGTTACGACCTCTTGCGATCCCGCCGGGGGATTACATGCTGCCGCGCGCCAAGGACATGAAAGACATGAAATCGACAGAGTTCATGGAGAAAATCAAGCGCGGCCCGGTGGTGATCATGACCGTGCTGCCGAATGGCTGCCCTTCGATGGCCAAGAACCTCGCACAGTGGTTCCTCTACATTGTTGGCGTCAGTATCCTCGCCGCCTATGTCACGGGACACGCACTGCCGCCGGGTACAAAATATCCGACTGTCTTCCGGTTTGCCTGCACGACAGCATTCATCGGCTACGCGGTCGCGCTGTGGCAGATGTCGATCTGGTACAAGCGCTCGTGGTCCACGACGTTCAGGGCGACGCTCGACGGCGTGATTTATGGCCTGCTGACCGGCGGTGTTTTCGGGTGGCTCTGGCCTGCATGAGTATCAGCTTCGGAATCAAAGTGCACGCCAGTTTCGTAGAGTTTGAATGCACTGGTACGTACACACACGAAGCGGCCTTGCTGCTCTGTACCCGGGCCTTTGAGGCCGCTGTGCGAGAGAATCGTGCCGCCCTCTTGGTGGACGTGCGCCAAGTCACCGGCGACCCGCCGACGCTGATGGATTTTTTTGAGCAGGGTGTGCACATAGCCAAGCTTTCATCTGGCTCCGCAGCGCGGGTCCGCTTTGCACACCTCGCTGACGAGAAGATGCTCCACCCGCAGAGGTTTGGCGAAGTGGTTGCAAGGAGCCATGGCGCGATCTTCCAGGTATTTCTGGACCGTGACGAGGCGATCGCCTGGATCAGCAGCTAGGCCGCCCAGCTCCGGCCCCAGACTTCCAAAGCCAGGGGGGTTGTGCGAAACTCAAACGTTTACAGGTGGCGGCGTTTTTTCGCGTCGAGCCCGCGATCCGGCGAGGGGATTCATGAAGTGCCTGTATTACGTGGCGCCGGAGCTTGAAAGCACTTCGCAGGTGTCCGATGACCTGCACGACGTGGGCATTGACGACTTTTTCGTGCACGTGATCGCCAAGGATGAGTCGGGTCTCAAGAAGCGGCACATCCATTCGGCCAATTATCTCGAGACACTCGACGTCGTCCGCGACGGCTTCCTCGGTGCC
>JAQBHG010000057.1:0-5964 GCA_032127975.1 Steroidobacteraceae bacterium | reverse complement strand
CCGATCTACTCGAACATGCGGCTCATCAAGCTGGTGGATTTTCAGCCGGTCATCTCGGCAATACTCTTGTTCCAGTACAACCGCCTGGTCCTGAAGATCGTCCAGGGCTTGAGCCAGTCGGACCTGAAAGGCAAGAACGTACTGGTCACTTCATGCGCGTTTGGCAATGTGCTGCCGCGGGTCGTGGATGCAGCCCTACGAGGGGGCGCCGCGCGCGTCGTGATCGCGGATCTCATCCACAACGAGCTCGTCCACGCCGAGAGCAAGCTTGGCGGCTATTCGGGAAAGGTGGACTTCATCGAGGACGATGCCACGGCAATGAAACGGCCCGAGAGCGATGTTGCCGCCAATGTCATGTTCTTCCTGCTGCACGAATTGCCGCACGACCTTAAGGCCCAGGCCCTGAGCGAGGCGGGGCGCATGCTTGCCCCGGGTGGCAAGCTCTACCTGGCGGAATTCCATCGCCCCGAATTGTGGGTGCTGCGCGCCTTGAGCTGGACTTACTTCAAGGTCTTCGAACCGCTCGGCCTGGCACTCTGGGACACCCATGACCCGCTCGACTGCCTGGAGCAGATGGGCGGCTGGACGTGTGAACGCACCACGTATTTCTTCGGAAACTTCCAGATCATTACCGCAACCAAGCAGTAGCAGCCGCCGGGCCAGGGCCCCGCTCAGTACGCCTTTCCGTCCTTGTGCGAATACTTGCCGCGCGCATCGGGCGCGTTCCAGCGCAGGTCGATGTCCGGGTAGTGCCCCGAGTCCTCGGCGTCGCGGTTGCTGATCTCCAGGTACACCGCCGGCTCGCTGCTGCGGTTGATCAGATGGTGGCCATCGGCATGACCGGCGGGGAAGCCGGCGTACTGGCCCGCTTTCAGCGGTTGCTCACCGGCGTCGGTGACCAGCACGACTTCACCCGACAACACGTACACGAGCTCGTCTTCATGCGTGTGCCAGTGGCGCATCGAGGACTGCAGGCCCGGCTTCAGCACCGTGTGATTCACGCCGATCCTGGTGAGCCCGGCGGCATCGCCGAGCGCGCGTTTTTCGCGCGGCACGACGCGCGATCGGAATGGTTCCGGGTAGCCGGAACCGGTGCTGGCCTTCAGTTCGAGCGGATTCACGGGCCGTGCAATTGCTTTCATGTGGTTAACCCAATATCAGATGGTTATGGGCATCCGGTTTCCGCGGTGTTACGGCAGGATGATGCGCGGTAATCCGGCCGCATCCACCTGTTTCTCGAGCAGCGCAAGATCGCCGCTCTGCAGTGCCGCAAGTTCGCCCTGGTGCCGCTGAAGTTCGGCGGCGAGTTCGGCGTAACGCTCGCGCAATCCCTGCGCCGGCGGATAATCCGACGAGTCGTTTTCGTCGTACAGCCAGCCGAGTTGCGAGTACAACTTGGCGCCACCGTCACGGCCTGCCAGCACGTCGTAGTTCACCTCTGCATCCGGGTTGTGGAGCGCGCCCTCGATGGAATCGCAGACTGCGAGCACGCGGTCGGCGGTGGCCGCAAGCCCGGACATCGCGGGGCTGCTGTCGAGCCGGCCGCGCAGGTCGCCGACCTGGGTGCGTATTGCGGCGATCTCGGCAATGTTGTCCACGATGGTATTGAGCGCATCGCGCACGGCGAGCGTGTAGGCGACATTCGCGCCGACGTCCTCCGGCGTCATCGGTGCGCGCGGGTCGGGTTCGATCACGACCGTAGCTTTCACATCCGCGCCGACGCCGCGCAACGTCAGCGTGTAGCGTCCGGGCGGCGCGAGTGGGCCGGTTTCCACGCCGCCGCTGTCGGTCTTTGCGGGAATGCGTTTCGCGCCTTCCACGCGCAGGTCCCAGGAGACGCGATTGAAGCCGGCGTCCTTCTTCAATTCAGGCTTCGGTTCGGTCGACGGCTCGTCCGGGTCGTCTTTCGCGTATTTCGGCGGCTTGATCTCGCTGCTGAGCGTGCGCACCAGTTGCCCGGAGGCGTCCGTGATCAGCAGTTCCAGCTTGCCCTCGGGTTCCGCGGCCAGCCAATAGCTGATCAGGGCCCCGTAAGGCGCGTTCGGGAGCTTTCCGGCGGGCTGGTAGTCCCAGCGACGTTCGGAGCGGAAGCGGATGCCGTTTTCAACCGAAAGAATTGCCGTCGCGGCCGGGGGCGTTTTCTGGGCGCGGAGTGCTGCCACGTCTTCCAGCACCCAGATGCTGCGCCCGCGCGTGCCCACGACCAGGTCGCCGTGCTTCACCTCGAGGTCGGTGACGGTCGCGGACGGCAGGTTCAGCCGTAATTCGCGCCAGCGCTGCCCGGCATTGCCCGAGAACCAGACGCCACGGTCCGTGCCCAGGTAGAGATAGTCCGGATCGGCCGGATCCTCGCGGACGACCCACAGCGGCAGGTCCCCCGGCAGGCCCTCGGTGAGCGCCTGCCAGGTCTTGCCGAAATCGCGCGTCCGGTACAGGTAGGGGCGGAAATCGTCCAGCCGGTAGCGGTGGGCCACGACATAGGCCGTGCCCGCCTCTCGGCGCGAGGGCTCGATGGCTTCGATGGTTGCATCGACCGGCAGGCCGCGCGGCGTCACGTTGCTCCAACTGGCACCGTCATCGCGGCTGACATGCACCAGGCCGTCGTCGCTGCCTGCCCAAATAATGCCGCTTGCCGCATAAGCTTCGGCGACGGAAAAAATCGTGCCGTAGGTCTCGACGCCGGTCAGGTCACCGGTGATCGGCCCGCCCGACCATTGCTGCTTGCTGCGATCGTTGCGCGTGAGATCGCCGCTGATCGCCTGCCAGCTCGCACCGCGGTCGCGCGTGCGGAACAGCACATTGGCGCCGTGGTAGATGACCTGCGGATCATGCGGCGATGCCGCGATCGGCGCAGTCCACTGGAAGCGGTATTTCAGCTGTTCGGCGGGACGACCCGAAGAAGAGGTCGGATAGGCCGAAATCATGCGGTTTTGGCCGGTGCCCTCGCGGTAGTAAGTGATGATTCCCGAGTATTCAGCCGCAAAGATGCCACCGGGCTGGCTGCGATCGTAGACAAAGTCGCCGGCTTCGCCGCCGCCCACCACCATCCAGTCGGCGAGCGCACCGGCCTCGCCCCGGCGACCGCCGCCCAGGCCCGGGCTTTCCAGTGAACGCGACGGGCCGCTTGCCGTGCCCCAGTCCTGCATGGTCCCACCCACGTGGTAGGGCACGCGGTCGTCCACATCGATGTTGTAGAACTGGGAAAGCGGCAGCGCCGCATCAAACCAGCTACGGCCACCGTCGAACGACATGTCGATGCCCCCGTCATTGCCGTCGATCATGCGCTGCGGAAGCTTGGGATCGATCCAGATGTCGTGGTGGTC
This sequence comes from Steroidobacteraceae bacterium, assembly GCA_032127975.1. Classification (GTDB taxonomy): domain Bacteria; phylum Pseudomonadota; class Gammaproteobacteria; order Steroidobacterales; family Steroidobacteraceae; genus SCUD01. Next base: position 2,641 of record JAQBHG010000057.1, on the reverse strand, counting down.
GCCATGATGCGGGCCCTTGACCTGGGAAACAGTCTTGCCGCCGTCAACCGACTTGAGAAGGGGGACCTGCGGGAACCAGATGACGTCGGCATTGGTCGGGTCGATGGTCAAAACCGTGTAATACCAGTGGCGCTGGCGCAGCGAGCGATGGGAATTGACGCGTTCCCACTTGGCCCCGGCGTTATCGGAACGGAACAGGCCGCCTTCCTTTGCTTCGATCAGGGCATAGACCCGGTTCGAGTCGCTGGGAGCGACGGCAACCCCGACCTTGCCCCATTCACCTTCCGGCAATCCTTCGCCGGTCAATTGTGTCCAGTTGTTGCCGCCGTCGGCCGAGCGCCACAGGCCGCTGCCGGGACCACCGCTGGTCATGCTCCAGGGCGAGCGGCGCATCTGCCAAAAACCGGCGAACAGGATGTTTGCGTTGTTGGGATCGAACGCGACATCCGAAGCGCCGCTGTCTGCATTCTTGTAGAGCACGCGCTGCCAGCTCTTGCCACCGTCCAGTGTGCGATAGACGCCGCGCGTTTCCGACGGGCCGAATGGTGAACCGAGAACCGCGGCGAATGCGATGTCGGGATTGGTCGGGTGCACGATCATCTGGCCGATCTGGCCGCGCACTTTCCAGACCTGCTGCCAGGTGGCGCCGGCATCGACCGACTTCCAGATGCCGAGACCGATGGCGACATTGCCGCGCGTGTTGGCTTCGCCGCCGCCCACGTAAATGACATTCGGATCGGAAGGCGCGAGAGCGAACGAGCCGATCGACTGCGAAGCCTGTTCATCGAACAGCGGCTTCCACTCGCGTCCGCCGTCGGTGGATTTCCACAACCCGCCCTGCGCCGCGCTTGCATAAAAAACCTGGCTGTCGCCGGGCACGCCGGCAACGGCGGTGATGCGACCGCCGATCGCGGGACCGATCAGCCGGTACTCGAGCGCGCCGAATTCCTTCGGCTTCTTTTCACCGATCGCGGCAGCCTGCGCGAGTGGCGATAACGCGGCGAAAACCAGGCAAGCCCGGGCCACGGTTGCAAGCATTTTTGTGTTCATGAATGGGACTCCGGCAATGCCGTTATTGATTTCATCGGCTTGGACTAATATATGATGCTTAAAAGCATCCGTATAGTGGCCCGTTCCGGGCCGGGGAAGAGGTGTCTCGCCACATGATCAGCGATCGCGGGCCGCGTGGAAAGCGCGCCAAGCTTGCAGCCGCCGCACGCGGGTTTCCGCGCATGAATCCGGAGCTGATTCCGAAGAATGGGTGGGTGCGCGAGATCCGCGATGCGCTCGGCATTTCGCAGTCACAGCTCGCGGCACGCGCCGGCATTTCGCGCGCGACCGTGCAGCAGATGGAGCGCGCGGAAGGGCGCCGCCGCATCACGCTTGCGAGTCTCGATCGTCTCGCGCATGCGATGGGTTGCCGGGTTGCATTCGCGATCGTGCCGAGGGAGGGCACGCTGCAGGACGTGCGCGCACTACAGGCGCTCGCCCGCGCCGAACTGTTGCTGAAAGAAAAACTGGCGGCGTCGCCCAACCCGAACCTGCGACCGCGCGAACTCGAGCGCCGCAAGGAAAGGCTCGCGGCAAAATTATTGCGTGGCAGTCGCCGTAAGCTGTGGAAGTCCGAATCGAAACCGAAACCGAAATCGAAACCGGTCAAGCCAGCACGCCACTCGAGCGCAAAGACTCGAACTCCGAAACGCTGATGCCGAGTTCCTGCTGCAGCACGGCTTGCGTGTGCTGGCCGAGCAGCGGGGGCGGGTCGCGGTACTCGAGATTGCTGCGCGAGTAGAGCACGGGATTCCGCACTTGCGGCACCTTGCCTCCCAGCGGGTGCGGCAGGTCGAATCGCATCTTGCGATGCTGCACCTGGGGCTCGTCGAAAACTTCCGCCAGGTTGTTGATCGGCCCGCAGGGCACGCCCAGCGGCGCGAGCGCCGCCAGCCACTGCCGCGTCGTTTTCTGCCGGCACAAGCGGTCGATGTCCGGTACCAGCGCTGCCCGGTTCGAAACCCGTCCAGCGTTGCGGCGAAATCGCTCGTCCGTGGCCAGTTCCGGGCGGCCGGCGGCCGCGCAAAAACTGGCAAACTGCCGGTCATTGCCGACCGCGAGCATCAGGTGCCCGTCGACAGTTGCAAATGCTTGATATGGAACGATATTTGGGTGCGCCGTGCCCCGGCGCCCGGGCGGAAGCCCCGAAATGAGGTAGTTAAGTCCTTGATTTGCAAGGGCTGCGATTTGGGCGTCCAATAGCGCCAGGTCGATGGCCTGGCCCTGCCCGGACCGCTCGCGCTCATAGAGCGCTCCGAGAACGGCGGAAAGTGCGTACATCCCGCTGATCAGGTCGGAAACCGCGACTCCCACCTTGATCGGCCCGGCGCCCGGCTCGCCGTCCGGCACTCCCGTGACGCTCATCAGCCCCGACATGCCCTGGATCATCGCGTCGTAGCCGGCGCCGCCCGCTGCGGGGCCGTCCTGGCCGAAAGCCGAGATCGAGCACTAGATCAGTCGCTGGTTCAGTGCGCCCAGGTCTTCATATCCGAGGCCGTAGCGCGCGAGCGTGCCGACCTTGAAGTTCTCGATCAGCACGTCGGCGCGTTCCGCCAGCCCACGTATCAGCTTCTGTCCCGCAGCCTTGGTG